>NZ_BOVK01000026.1 GCF_018403685.1 Xylanibacillus composti | reverse complement strand
TATCACGGAATAGTAACACATGGAAAAAATCGATCTTGACTTTTCCCTCGTTCCTTGCTATTATAACACTTGTCACTTCAATAAGACCTGTTAGCTCAGCTGGGAGAGCACCATCTTGACAGGGTGGGGGTCAGTGGTTCGAGCCCACTACAGGTCATACGCGAGAACCCTTGTGTAGCAAGGGTTTTCTTGTTTTTGTGCAGCATGAATTCAAACCCCGAATCCTATTTTGCCGCCGAAAAGTACTTATCTCCGAACGCATCTCAGTTTCCTACTGCATATGAAGAGTGAAATGAACGATCCTGCATCTTCATGCTGAGCCACTCTTCCGAACAGACACAAAGAAAGGACAGGCGTGCCCGCCCTGTCCTTTCTTAATAGATATAAACATGGTGAAGTTTCGGTTCGACCGAACATTACAGATCGACTCTCAAGGTGCCCAGCATCTTGACGAATGCCGGATCATGGTACGACAAGAACAGGCTTTCCCGCGTATCGAGGGCGGATATTTGTTGGATATCGTCCGCGTCCAATTCAAAATCGAAGATGTCGAGGTTTTCGACGATCCGCTCTTTGCGCACCGATTTTGGAATCGCAACGATGTTATGCTGTACTAGCCAGCGCAACACGACTTGGGCGACGGACTTGTTGTGTTTTTCCGCGATCGCGGTCAGCACTTCGTTGCCGAACATGTTGTTGCGTCCTTCAGCGAACGGCGCCCACGATTGGTGCTGCACGCCCTGTTCTTTCATAAAAGCGGCGCTTTCGTTCTGCTGGTAGAACGGGTGCGTTTCGATCTGGTTGACGGCGGGCACGATTTCGTTATGCACGATGAGGTCCATCAGTCGGTCGGGCAGGAAGTTGCTGACGCCGATCGCCTTGATCTTGCCTTCGCGGTACAGGTCTTCCATTGCACGCCAGGCGCCGTAGTAATCGCCGAACGGCTGGTGAATCAGGTATAAATCGAGATAGTCAAGCTGTAGCTTCTTCAAGGATTTGGCGAACGCCAGCTTGGCTCGCTCGTAGCTGGCATCCTGAATCCAGAGCTTGGTCGTGATGAACAGCTCCTCACGCGGCACGCCGCTGCGCTTGATCGCGCGTCCGACTGCCTCCTCGTTCAGGTAACCGGCGGCGGTGTCGATCAGGCGGTAGCCGGCCATCAGCGCTTCATATACGGCGTTCTCGCATTCCTCAGCATCGGGAATTTGGTAGACACCGAAGCCGATGATGGGCATGTTCACACCGTTGTTCAAGGTTACAGTTTGCATGGTTATTCCTCCCATTGTTCAAATGTAAGTTGGGCAAACGGCCGCGAATGCAGGGAATCGGGCACCGCAGCGGGATTCCGCTTGCGGCCGATTTGCATTACACTAAGCTTAGTGCCTTCGTGTTACACGAAGTCAACAGGTCTACTGAAAATTTTTTTCAAGGAGGAGTACACATGCATACGGTCAAGGAAGCCGCCCAAATAACAGGACTCACCGAGCACGCGGTACGCTTTTACACCGACAAAGGATTGGTGCCAAGCGTGCAGCGCAATGAGAACAATATCCGGCTGTTCGACGCAGAATCCATCAACTGGCTGTACGGTGTCAAATGCCTGAAGCAATCCGGGATGCCGATTGAAGCGATCAAAATGTACGTCGATCTCTGTCTCAAAGGGGATTCGACCATTCCGCAACGCAACGAAATCATGATGAAGCATAAAGAAGCGGCGCTCGTCCAGCTCGAAGAAGCCAAGCAGCGCGTCGCCCATTTGGAAGAAAAGACGGCCCTCTATCAGGCCATGATGGAGCATGGCGTTCCAGACACAACCAATCCCGGCAAATGGGAAAAATACCGGCACATCCATTGTGACGTGTTTTATTCGCCCTCCGATTCACCAGCAACATAAATTCGCAATCCCCGTTTATTTGCATCCGCATACGTTCCCCTAGCCGGAATATTGCGAAGAAGAAGGCCCAGCTCAACATCCCCCGTTGCGACTCTCCTTGGCCATGTCCTAGCGGCAGCATAAAAATGATGAAGGATGACAGGCTGTTGTCATACTTCTTTTTTTATAATGAAAACAGTTCCTGCCATCATCAAACGACTATTTACTTTTTTGGTACAAGGAAGCAGCGGGATAAGAACTAAGAAATCGGAAGGAGAGTGTATGTATATGGAAATCAGCAATCTGATCCCCGCAACATCGAGAGGGGAGCTGAGAGCTTGGCTGCAGGCAAATAGCAGGACAGAAAAATGCTGCTGGGTCGTGGTCAGTATGACGCCAAGCAGGGGCAAGTTGCTCTATTTAGACGCGGTGGAAGAAGCTTTATGTTTCGGCTGGATCGATGGAACCAAAAAGAAAATATCGGCAACGGAGACGGCGCAAAGACTGTCTCCCCGAAGCAAGAGAAGTTCATGGACGGAATTGAATAAAGAACGTGTCCGCCGCCTCGAAAAGCTGGGATTAATGAGAGACGAAGGAAGAGATGCGCTTCCTGATATGAACCCAGACTCTTTTGTAATAGACCCGGTTGTCGAGCAAAGGTTAAAAGAGGAAAGGCAAGTGTATGAGAATTTTTTGGCATTTCCAGCCCTCTATCAGAGAGTTCGCATGGATACGATTCACAGCGTCAAAAACCAGCCCGAGTTATTCGCGAGGAGATTAGACAAATTTATAACAAACACGAAAGCAAATAAAATGTATGGGCAATGGCATGATCATGGACGCCTGCTGGATTATTAAAGTTCCTGCAAAAGATTGCCGCACCTGCACAAACGTCGGGTCAGACCAATGGAAGTCTGCATTTCCTATATGCAAAGGGGGGAGGTTGCATGAAATACTTTGAAGGGTTTCGCGTAACCAGTCCGTACGGGCCGCGAAGGAATTCTGCGACGGGCGCTGCGGATTTTCATACTGGCGTAGATTTGGCCAAAGCGCATCGCGCGCCTATTCCGGCAACTGTGCCGGGCAAAGTGCTCTTTGCCGGCGAAGGCACGCCGGGCAGCGGTTTTGGCGGATTCGGCATTACAGCGGCCGTGCAGGACAAGTATGGGGCGCTGCATTGTTACTGCCATTTGGACAGTGTATCTGTAGCGGCAGGCCAGTCCGTTCAAAAAGGACAAGAGGTCGGCAAGCAAGGGAGCACCGGTCAAGCCAGCGGCAGTCATCTGCATTATGAGATTCGCAAGACCGCTCACCCGAATTTTGGCTGGATGGCGGACCGCGCCAACAATTGCTACGAGCCCGAACAGTATTTGGATGAGTACTTTGCCAGGGAAGCGCCACGGCAGCCGGGAAAAACCGGATTTCGCGACGTGCCCGACGATCATTGGGCCGCGGCTTCCATTGCCAAGGCGGCAGCAGCTGATGTCATCAAAGGTGTAGCTCCAGAAGTATATGGGCTGGGACAGCCCGTAACACGGGAGCAGCTTGCAGTCATCCTGGATCGGCTTGGCTTGCTGGATAAGAGGTGACGGACTTTGCTAGTTCGCACGGACCAATCGTCCTTCCTCCCACTTGAAAGCATATAACTCGTTTCCGTTTCGAGTGGATGCCTGAAACAGGTTCTGGCTGCGGTCGTAGAAGACAACCTCGGCCTGCAATGCGACATTGAAGTCAGCAAACATCACCTGTTCACCTTGCCATTGATAGACAACGGTTTGCGCGGCTGTACCGTGAGTGGCAATCAGCTCGTTGACGCCATCGTTATCCAGATCAGTTTCGACAGCATGCGCATCGACGGTCAAAAAAAGTGCAGGTTGATTCAATTCCACGTAATAGGTTTTGGGACAGTTGGCGCCGCAAAAACCCGTCACCTTGACCAATTCTCGTCCCAGCACGGAGACTTCTTGGATACCGAACCGTTCTCCTTCCGCAGGAGGATAGCCGATTGCTCCTATTTCATACATGTCCGAATCGGTTTGGAGTCCGGCATAGTACAGCTCTGTGTTGTCTGGCCTTGTATAAATGAGCATGCGATGTGCATGGATCTCTTTCTCCACAAGAATGGCACCCACTTGATCGTAGGGGATGCTGGGAAGGAGGGTTCCGGTACGGACATTTTCAAAGCTCAATACGTAAGTGCTCAGAAATTCATCCTCGGGGGCGGGCGTATTCGCTTGATGCGAGTTTTCTACAGAATCCACAGTCTCAGCTGCATACCCTGCGGAAACATCTCTCTCGGGCTGCTTGTGGTTCCCGCAGCCTGCTGCGATTAGCACGATGGCCAAGAAGATGACGAGGCCGATTGATTTCATATGTACGCTGCCCCCTTAGAATAGAAATGATTGTTTGCTGTTATAGTAGACGATGAAAGAAGGAGATTCGTTTGCACATTTCAGCTGCGCATTGGAAATTCCTGCCGTCGGAGGGAATTTGATGTTGTACGCCGAAGTCTATAACGATCATGTCTATCATGGAATCGATGTGGAGGAATCCCTGTGAAAGAGAAAATTCGGGAAGCGTACGACAAATTGGCGAAGGACTACGAGCTGCATGTGGACAAGGAGAGCGGCTTCAACGCGTATTATGAGCGTCCAGCGATGCTGGGTGAGCTGGCGGATGATCTGGCAGGTCTGGCGGTGCTGGATGCCGGTTGCGCTGCGGGCTGGTATACGGAGCAATGCTTCATGCGAGGTGCACGGGTGACTGCTGTGGATATAAGCCCTGCCATGGTTGCGGCCTGCCGGCGCAGAGTGGAGAATCGGGCTGACGTGCGGATTTGTGATCTGTCGGAGCCGCTGCCGTTCGATGCGGAAGCCTTCGACTGGATTGTCAGCTCGCTGACGCTGCATTATGTGGAGGACTGGTCTGCGACGTTCCGCGAGTTCAAGCGCATCCTGAAGCCGGGAGGAAAGCTGCTGTTCTCGCTCCATCATCCGATGATGGACATGGAGCTGATGGATAAGCCCGACTACTTCGCGCGAACGCTGCTGACCGACACATGGCAGAAGAAGGAAGCAGGGCCGGTTGAAGTGACCTTTTATCGCAGACCGATGCAGGAGATTGTGAATGCGACAGCGGAGCACTTTGTGATTGAGCGGATGATGGAGCCAAAGCCCAGTCCGCTGTACAAGGAAATGCCCGGGGCACGGGATTGGTATGCACAATATGAAGAGAGACTGTCGACGCGGCCCCACTTTCTGATCGTAAGGGCATTGAAGAACAGGCAGGGCATCGGCTGACAGGTATCTGGGGATAAGCTTGCAAAAATGAACATGGGAGTGCCAAACATGCTGCAGCCTTGGAGGGCAATGAGGCGGCATGTTTTTTTAGTTGGGCAAAATGACAAGCTTGACATATACAGTTCAACTGTATATAATCCAACTATACAGTTTGACTATATAGTTTAACTGAATAGTCGGGCGATATAGTCGGGCATCTGTAACGCAAATCGGGAGGGAGCTTATTGAACCGTGACAAGCAATTGCCGTTGACGGAGACGACCTATTATATTTTGCTGGCATTGGTGGAGCCGGCGCATGGCTATTTGATCATGCAGAAGGTGGAAGAACTTAGCCATGGCCAAGTAAAGCTTGCCGCCGGGACGTTGTACGGCGCTATCGAGAATTTGTTGAAGCATCAATGGATCGCCGCTGTCAAGAGTGATGAGAAGAGGCGCAAGACTTACGTCATAACGGAAAAAGGCATCGCGATTCTTCGTTTGGATTACGAGCGCATGCAGCATATGCTGGCGATTACGGACCGCATTTTACAGCTTTGAGGCAGGGGGAGTGGACATGAGAACGTTCAAATTTTTCTTGGATTTCGACAAAGAGGAGAAGTGGCTGGAGGAGATGGCTCAACAGGGCTGCCAGTTGGTTAGCAAGTCATTCGGCTATCGCTTTCGGGCAGCAGAGCCGGAGCGGGCCACAATCAGGATCGATTATCGCACGTTCAAGCGGCAAGAGGATTTCATCGATTACTGCACCCTGTTCGAAGACAGCGGCTGGCAGCATATCGCCGGCAGCAAGAGCTCGGGCGCGCAGTACTTCAAGAAAGTTGGCGCCGATCCGAACGAGGATATTTTTTCGGATCAGCTGTCTCGCGCCGGCAAGTATAAGCGCGTATCCAGGATGTTTAGTCAACTCGCCATTTGCTATTTCCCGATATTCGTCGCGCTTTCAACGACCGGAGCGATCGACAGCAGCGTGCTGCTGGATCCGCGGCAGCTGTACTTGACTGAGAACCTATGGGAAAAGAGCGGTACAACGTTTTTGTGGGCATTTTTGTTCGAGACGCCATTTGCACTTATGAGAGGCATAGTCTTGCTGTTTCTTCCCGTAACGATACTGGTGTATCTTTACTGTGCGTATAAGGCGAAAAAACTGTATGATAAGCAGATGAACGCTTCATAAAGAGGAGAGGGCCAGACTGAAACATTCCTACAAAACCTACGAAGAGATGGCGGCAATCTGCGAGCGAATTAACGAATCGCTTATTCCTGACGGGAGCCGCTTTGATGTGGCGGTTGACAGGCTGTATGAGCATGAGGAGCCGACAGCGGCCGAACAATTGCTGCATGCCTACCAGCGGCTGCTGGAGGTGGTCGATGAGGAAATTGCGACCATCGAACAGCAGACGCAGCTTGCCCCGAGCTGCCGGAAAGGCTGTGCGCACTGCTGTTACTATCCGATTGTCATCACGCCGCTTGAGGCAAAGCTGATCATTGCTTACGTGGACGTTCTGCCCGAGCGGGATAAGGAACGGGTCGCCGGGCATCTGCAGCAGTACTTCAGGCAATACCGAAGCCAACTGCGTGAGCTGCGTGAGCAATCCTACGAGGAAGCCGATGACAAGCGCTTGTACAAATCTCTCCACCTGCCATGCCCGATGCTGGATACGCAGAGCGGTTCCTGCCTGGCCTACGCCGTGCGCCCGATTCCGTGCAGAACCTACCTGAATTACAGCGATCCCCGCGTTTGCGGGGATGAGCTGCTGCCCAAGGAATCGTTCAGCTATGCATTTCTGGGCGAGTATTACATGCAGGCGCTGCATGAATACATTCAGGCGCTCCTGATGGACGGTGAGGATGATGAGACACTTGGCATCGTCTACCCGGACGACAGCCTCGAGATGGAACCTCTGCCGCTCCTGCTGGAGAAGTGGCTGCTTTCAGCCAGGGGATAGAGTCCTAGAGCAATTGAGCATGACATCGTAATATCTCCCACTTCTGGCGGGCACAATACAATCATCTGAATGGATAAGGGTGGTTGACCGTGTCGGAACAACAGCGGGAGATGCTGGAACGAATTAACGAGATGCAGCGTCAATTGACATCAACTTGGATCGATTATTGGCGGGAGTATTCGAGCTTCTCAACGTGGCAGTTTTGGGTGAATGTGCTCATGTTCGTTGTGCCGCTAGTCGTCCTGTTTATGATTCTGGATAAACGGAGAGCGCTTCAGATTGGTTTTTTTGGATACAGTGTTCATGTCCTCTTCACCTATATCGACTCGATCAGTCATCGGTTCGGATACGGCCAATATCCTTACCAGATGGTTCCTTTCACGTCTGGAAATCTTGGTTTAGACTCTTCGTTTGTTCCGGTCGTTTACATGCTGCTGTACCAATGGACACTTGCGGGCAGACGGAATTACTATGTGTATGGCACGCTGCTTTCCCTGCTGCTTGCATTTGTGTTCAAGCCGCTGATCTCGTCGATCCATTTGTTTGAACCAACGAACGGCATGCGGTATTCCCATCTGTTTCTTGGTTATATGGCCATTATGCTGTTCAGCAAGTGGGTGACGAAGCTGTTCGTGTGGCTGCAAGGGAAAGGCGCCAATGACGGATCTCCCATGAAAGTTCAATAAGGGCCTCCCTTCGGAAGTGATTCCGATGAGAGGCCCTTTCGGCTTATCCAGTTTATTGGAAAAAGGAGACTAGCTGCTTCTTGACTTCTTCGTTCGTACTGTCCACGACTGTCTGCCGCTGCGGCTTGTCAAACAGCGCCTGGATAGGATCCGGGAACGTCTGCGGAAGGCCACGCCGCTCAATGGCTTCGTTGAATTTGGCCGGATGAGCTGTCGAGAGTACGACGGCCGCTTCGCCGTCCTGCGCCAGCTTGTCGGCTGCCGCCGCTCCGCATGCTGTATGCGGATCAAGCAGATAGGCATATTGCGCATGGTACGCGCTAATGGCATCCAGACACTCCTCATTGCCGACACTGTAGGCAGCGAAATCCCGCTGCACTTGATCAAGCTTCTCTCCGGCAACCGCAATCCGTCCTTCACGCTTGAATTGCTCCATCCATTCTGCCGTCTGACGGCTGTCTTCCCCGTACAGGTAGAACAAGTAGCGCTCGAAATTGCTGGCTACCTGAATGTCCATCGATGGACTGTACGTTTCCCGGAAGCTTCCCGGCTCGTACACGCCTTCATTCACAAATCGCGCCAGGATGTTGTTTTCATTCGTTGCCAGAATGAGCCGCTGGACAGGCAGGCCCATTCGCTTGGCCAGATACCCTGCGAATATATCGCCGAAATTGCCGGTCGGCACACTGAAGGAGACGGGCGCTTCCTCTCCTTGCTTCCGCAGCTGGAAATAAGCGTAGAAATAGTAAACCGTCTGTGCCAGCACCCGGGCGATATTGATCGAGTTGATGGCGCGGAGATGATATTGCTGCTTGAAGGGCACATCCGCGAACAGTTCCTTGATGATGCGCTGGCAGTCGTCGAACGTTCCCTTGACGGCCAGATTCAGCACGTTCTCGTCATCTACAGTGGTCATTTGCAGTTCCTGTACCTTGCTCACGCGCTGGTGCGGATGGAGGATGCAGATGCGAATGCCGGCTTTGCCGCGCACGCCCTCGATCGCAGAAGCCCCCGTATCGCCGGAGGTCGCACCGAGTATATGAATGATCGAATTGGTTTTTTGCGAAATGTAAGAATACAAATTGCCGAGAAACTGCAAGGCCACATCCTTGAAAGCAAAGGTCGGCCCGTGGAACAGCTCAAGCACGTAGCGACGATCATCCAGTTTGCGA
This sequence comes from Xylanibacillus composti, assembly GCF_018403685.1. Lineage (NCBI taxonomy): Bacteria > Bacillati > Bacillota > Bacilli > Caryophanales > Paenibacillaceae > Xylanibacillus > Xylanibacillus composti. Next base: position 38,933 of record NZ_BOVK01000026.1, on the reverse strand, counting down.
ACCGGCGTCACGTCTTCGTGCCTGAACGTTGCATAACTGTTCTCTGCGAGCTGCTTCAGGTCTTCGCGCGGAATATCGTCACCGGTAAACAGCGAGAATACTTCCGCAGCCAGCTCCGGATACGAAAGGTTCTGCCACTGCTTCAATATAGCGCCGTCCAGCTGCGGAATGTGCTCGGGCACAAGCAAGCCGCCGTCGTCCGCCAGTCCCATCAGGACCGCCTCGGTAAATCCAATGGGGGGAACCTGTCCCCGTGTGCTCATATACTTCATTCGATTGAACCCCTTGTACTAGTTTATGAATTATTCCTATTGTACCCTATTTCGACGGCTGCGGTCGACATGAAACTTGCAGGATGGCCAAAAGGCATGCGGATGTTACAAAAATACTCATGTTGACAGCCGATGAATTAGTCTGGTGCAAGGGTCAGCGTAAAAGTGAAGTAACCGTCAGATTGGGGGTTGCGAGGCGAAGACTTCTATTTTTGACAGTGGCCATATTATAATGGGGAGAGGAATGTCGCCTGGGTAGGAGGAAAAAGGATGGACAACTCGCAAGGATCAGAAAGCTACGAGGCGCTCGTTCGGCGTGAGCTGCAACGTTGGGAATGGCAGCTGTACAAGCCGCCGGGCATGCTGGAGCGCGCGTCGAAATCAGTGCAGGCCAGCATCAATCGCCGCATTCCCGATCGTGTGCACATATCCTTGACCGCTGCGGTGAAGGGCATTGTCCGCACGACGCTGTTCAGTGCAGAATACTTGCCGAAGGGAGAGCCGCTTAAGGGCGCGTCGCTGGCTGAGAGCGACAAGCGGGCGACCGAGCTGCTGGACCGTTATAAGAAATGGGCGGCGGCAGAAGGGGCTGGGACCGGAGCTGGAGGCATTTTGCTCGGCATGGCAGACTTCCCGCTGCTGTTGGGCATCAAGATGAAATTTTTATTCGAGCTGGCCCATGCTTATGGATATTCGACGAATTTGCTGCATGAGCGGCTGTTCATCTTGAACGTGTTTCAGCTGGCTTACTCAAGTCCTGAGAAAAAACCGGCGCTGCTGGATACGATTAAGGAATGGCCAACGCATGTCGCAGCTCTGCCTGCGCAGAACGCTTATGAGGAACATGTGGATTGGCAGCAGCTCCAGCAGGAGTATCGGGATACGCTGGATTTCCGCAAGCTGCTGCAGCTTCTCCCCGGTGTCGGCGCAATTGTCGGCGCATGGGCCAACTACGGCTTGCTGGAGGAGCTGGGCAAGACGGGGACGAACAGCTATCGTCTGCGGCGGCTGCATCCAGCGGAATCCCAAGTGAAGTGAAACGCGAACAAACAGCTCCCTTGCGGTCTAAGACAGGCGAGGGAGCTGTTTGGCTTGTTTGCGCGGGAACAATGGTTATGGGCCCTTGCGGGAGCTGCGGTCGTTCTTTGCATGCAGATCAGAATCGACCAGGTCGCGCTGATCCCGCCAGAACGTCACTTCATTGTTGCCGGCCGCATACACATCCGATACTTGCTCATGTGTGGTGGCTGTTCCTTGCGCGGCCTCGGTCGTGGCATCATAGTCCTCCGGGTCGTATTGCTCTGCAGCCACTTGACTGTGGCTGGCTTCAAGGCTTGCGGTCGCCGGATTTTGCTGGCTGCGATCAGCTCGATTCATTGAGGGACCCCTCCCTTTCCTTCGTTTCCAACCGTATTCGAATGGCGTTCATTAACTGGCTGATCGTCCGTCGGTATTGCCCAAATACCGGTGGAAGCCGATCTCCACTAGAGCGAGTACGAGCGAGATCAGGGCAATTTCCCCGAAGGTCAGTGTCCAATCGTTCAGATCAGCCGCAATCCATAATACAATAAAGGCCAGGCCGAAATCTGCGATGGTGGCTACTGTATTGTTCGTCAATCGCAATACGATTTGGTCCCCAACCAGGTAAGCCAAGACACACAAGATGATGGCAGTCACCAGCGCGCCGATAAAGCTGGCATTAGACAGCCACATCAACATGAATATCGCCACGATGCCGTTCAATACGGCTTTGATCATAAACTTGCCCATCGTCCAACATCTCCTTTCGTCAGGGATAGCGTTCTTCGCTTAAAATGCCGAATTCGGCCATCCTTTATGCTGGGAAGGGCAGGAAAGATGAACGTTGGCCGACCATCCACCGTAGACTGTAAGCAAATACGCGAATGGGAGCGGATACAGGGTGAGAGACAAGCTGGACTTGTGGATTCGCATCGGCCTCATCGTGCTGGTGCTTCTGCTGAATATGCTGTGGCCGGATCAGGATGAAGAGCTGCCTGGAGAGCCGGACGGATGGGAGGAAACCGATTCGTACGAGTCGGAAGAAGGAGCGATGGCGCAACAATAAGGTCGAGGTTTGGTAGCGCACGGCGCGCAGCCCTGTTATCCGGAAGCCATGCTTCAGGTCAGACAGGGCTGTTTGGAGCATGCCGTTTCAGTTCGGCTATTTTGGTTTTCTGCGCATCATTTTGCGGTATACGAGAATAACGGCGATGAGCATAATAAAAAAGGCGATATTGCTGGCGGTTTCCTGTGATGTGTCGAACAGCAGGACGATCAAAAACATGGACAGGCTGTTGACAAAGAATGCCACGGCAAGCAGCAATATAGGACGAGCCAAGTTGTAACGTCTCATTTTCATCCCCTCCTGGTTAGCTTCTCTTCCTTGTATTATAACGGACCGGATGAAAAACCTCCATCCGATGTTCGTTGGCTGCTTGTCAGGGCAACGGTCACCATTGAATGCGATAGCGAACTGATCCATTCCCGCTCGTAAACGTCAGCTCTATAAACGTTTCGAAGAAGGGCTCGTCCCAATAGGCCGGTTCTTCGAGGTCGTGCTTTCTGGTAAATTTCCGCACAGCATCGGTCAACGATTGCGCCGGGATGACATGGTCCCGTTCGCGAAAGCCGGGTATGGAATGCTGCAGCAGTTCAAATGTATATTTTTTCATAATCGCTCCCTTTATGGCTAGTCATGCTTCCTTCTTCATCATAACTAGGAGAGTGGGGGATGGCAAGATCGTCTGTTTTTCTTTTTGACAAATGGCAATCGATAAGGTAAAAATGCGTAAGAGGAGAAGTAAACCAACTGGAAAGAGGGTTATCATGAGGCAGATCCAGCTAGATGGAAAGTGGAAAGGTGTCAATGAGCGGACGAAAGAGGTGTACGCGCTCCAGGTTCCCGGGTTCGTACAGCGCGATTTGACGGAACAGGGGGTGCTGCCGGATGCGTATGACACCTTGTTCGAACCGAAGATCGAGTGGGTGGAGCACGACGACTGGACATACAGCAGAACGTTCAACTTGCAGGAGGAATGGCTGCAAGCGGGCAAGCTGGAGCTAGTATTCGAGGGGATCGATACCTACGCCGACATCTTCCTGAATGGGCAGCTTATCGGGCGGACGGAAAATATGTTTATGCCGTATCGGTTCGATATCAAGCAAGCGGCTGCCCGGGACAATGAGCTGCTCGTGCGCATTTCTTCGCCGACTCGTGTTCTGCAGGAGAAGGAGCGGGCTTACGGGGAGCAGCTGCATCTGTGGAATGGCATTCCAGCCAGGCTATTTGGAAGAAAGGCCCAATATGGATACGGCTGGGATTGGGGGGCGCGGCTGGTCACGGTTGGCATACATAAGTCTGTCCGCATTGAAGCCTATGAGGCCGTTCGGACGGAACAGCTGCGCTATGCGATAGCGTCCCTGTCTGCCGAACAGGCGGTAGTCATGGCCAAGCTGCCTGCTTCAGTTGTGCAGGAGAAGGAGTTGGAAGCGGATGTGGTGTTCCGCCTGTTTGACGGTCAGCGTGTGTGCGCGGAGCATACGGAACGCCGCAGATTGGCGCCGGGCGAACAGCTTGTAGAAGCCGCCCTTACGGTCGAGAAGCCCAAGCTGTGGTATCCGGCTGGCCATGGAGAGCAGCCGTTGTACAGGCTGGAGGCGGAGCTGAGGGCAGCTGATAGCGAACGGAAAGAAGCCTGTACGGTCGGGCTGCGCGAAATCCGGCTGACCATGCCGTACGATGAACAGGGCCGCAAATTTGTGATCGAGGTGAACGGGATTCCGGTTTTGTGCAAGGGCGTCAACTGGATTCCGCTGAAGCTGTACCCGAATTTGGATACAGCCGAGGAGTACCGGAAGGAAATTGCGGGCATCGCGGCGGCCAATATGAACATGATTCGGATCTGGGGCGGCGGCACTTATGAAAATCATGCATTTTATGAGGAATGCGACCGTCTCGGCATGCTCGTCTGGCAAGACTTCATGTTCGCCTGCGGCGATTATCCGGATGATGATGCGTTCTGCGAGCTCGTTCGCCGGGAGGCCCGGCATGTGGTGAACGAGTACGGCTATCATCCGAGCATCGTGCTTTGGTGCGGCAACAATGAAAACCAGTATTTCATTGAGCGCAGCAGGAAGCACCGCCGCCAAGGACATGGCGAGAAGCTCTACTTCGATGTATTGGCCAAGGTGTGCGAGGGCGACACGCTGCGCCCGTATTGGCCGACAAGCCCATACGCGCTTCAGTTCGACCGGGTCGGCCAGGAAGGCGATTACGGCGATGAGCACTTCTGGGCGGTGTGGGGCCGGGGAGAGCCTTATGAGAATTACCGCAACTCCCGCGGAAGGTTCGTCTCCGAATTCGGCATGCAGTCCTACCCGTCCATGCGTGTGCTCGATCAGGTGGACGCGCAGGCCAGCTTGCGCGATCCGCAATTCGACGCCATGCAAAAAGCGCCGTACGGCTTGCAGAAGCTTGTATTCTATACGGTTGGAGACTACTGGCTGCCGACCGACAAAGCTTCGTTCGTCTATGCGAATCAGCTTATGCAGGCGAATGCCCTCCGCTATGGGGTAGAGCACTGGCTGTCCCGCATGCCGGATACGTCGGGAGCGTTGATCTGGCAGTGGAGCGATCTGTGGCCCTCGATCAGCTGGGCCATTGAGGATTACGCCAAGGTGCTGAAGCCGTCGTATTTCTATATGAAGCGGAGCTTCCAATCGCCTAACGCCTACGCCAAACTGGATATGGAAACGAAGCGGGCAGACCTTTATTTGATACATGACTCGGGTGATTTTGCCGGAACCGTACAGGCTGAACTGTATGATATCCGCCAAGGCGCGGTCGCGCATACGGAAGCCTGGGAGGCGCGAGGGACAGGCCATCGCGCCACGCATCTCGGGGAGATGAAGCTGAATGAGTGGGACCCGTCGCGGTTTGTGCTGCTGCTGTCGTTGCACGCTTCGGAAGGGACGGAGCTGATCCGTCACACGTACCTGCTTGACAAGCCGCACAAGCTGCAGCTGCAGCGGGCGACCTTGCAAGTTCGCACAGAGAGACAGGCTGACGGGACGTCCCTAGTCACCATGAGCAGCGATGTATTCGCCAAAGATGTCGGCTTGTTGAACGTGCCGGGACTGCTGTCCGACAATTATTTCGACCTGTGTGCGAATGAGACCAGGAAGCTGGTCGTGTATGAGGAGCTGCCGGAGAAGCTTCAGGCAAGCTGCCTGAACCAGGTCGAAACGACAGATTATCTGTAAGTGCGCGCGCGCCGAGAACGGTGAGCAGCGAATAAGAAGAGGCTGTCCCGATTAGCGGGACAGCCTCTTGCGCTTTTCTATACGGATGTCTTGATAGCTTGGTAACAAGCGTTGCATGCCAAGCATAGCCAGGATCCTCGTATGCTCGTGCTGCTGTATAAGGGCATGCTGGCACAGGGCTGGCTATTTGCGCAGCCGGTATTCGTTCAAGCGCTCACGCAAGAACAGGGCCTCGTCCTCGCTTAGAGGGATGCGGCGCCCTTCTGTCAGCAGCATGTGGAAATTCTCAGGTAGCGGATACAATGTAGGCAGCTCGCGCACACCGGGAGCAGGCTCCTCGTGGTCCAGCAAGTAGCCGGTTGTGACTTGGAAAAAGTCCGCAAACTGCTTGACGAGCTCAAGAGAAGGCTCTCGCTGGTTTCGCTCATACATGCCGATAGCGCTTTCGCTGAGCTGGAACATGCGGCCAAGCTCTTTCTGGGTTATTTGCCGGGAGAGCCGCAGCTCCCGTAACCGATCGCCAAATTGTACCAATCGTCATCACCAAACCTATCATAGCACACATTATGTGTGAATCCAATATGTACCGCACAGTTTGTGTTTGACTTCATTGCCAACATGTCATATAATGGGAGCCAAAGCACATAATGTGCGGAAATGTGATGGAAGTGATGCATATGAAAAATGGAGCCCCTTATAAACAGCATATTGGCCGCAAGCTGATACAGCTCAGAGGGAGATTGTCGCGTGAGGAGGTGGCATATGCGCTGAAGATCAGCGTTAGCGCTCTGCAGATGTACGAGAATGGAAGGAGAGTGCCGCGCGATGACATTAAGGTGAAGCTGGCTGATTTCTATGGCGTCACGGTCCAATCCCTGTTTTACGACTCATCGCAGCAGCAGTGACGCAGCCTTCCTTTATTCGATCATAGCTAAGCATCGCAGACCAATCAAGCGGGAAATGTTCGGCCGTATTTCCCGGGCAAGCGCATCATTCGAGCCAACTCGCCTTTATTTGCCAATGATCGGCCTTGCCTGCGGGCGGCGATTCGACTTTTTTCATGTGCGCACAAGGTCTTGTCCTATCGATCCGAATCGCCGTACGCTTTATGTAATGCGAGTGCGATGTCAGGCCCCCCTCACTCTTCGAGCCGCTGATCCTGCCAGCTTCTTTCCTGCGCGCTTGTCGAATTTTTCTGTGCGTCTTCCTGTTTTTCACCTCGCATCGTTTTTTTCAGATATTCCCCAATATAGACGACTCGCACCTTCCAATCTCCTTCGAGAGCGGCCCGCTTTAGCGATTCCTTGCTGGCATTACTCTCTATCGTCCGTGCGTTCCCGAAAGTGTCCGATCCCCGGTTATCCCGCCGCCTGAAGCTGTTGCCCTTCCCGAGCGTTGCCTCCCGAAATCTTCCTTTCATTCAGACGGCTATCTGTTGACACTCTGCTGGTTGCAAGACATACTGAATAGTAAGTATCAGAATAGTGACGGACAAGTCTTTGCAAAATGAGGGATGGACTTTGAAGTACGGATGGAATTGGGCGGCAGCTTTGCTGACAGCCGGATCTGCGGCAGGGTGGGTCTGGTTTGGCCTGCGTTGGCCGCCGGACAGCCGCGAATCGGCCTTTCAATATATGTATGGCATTAGTCTGACTCTGCTCGCGCTTGGGGTCATCTGGACATGTGCCGAGCTGAAGCGACGCCGGTATGTGAGAATGCTGACCGCATGGCAGCAGGCGCAGCACGACCCTGAACACATTCGCCTGCAGCAGCGGCTTCTCCGCTCTGAAGGAGAGGCGGCTCTCGATGCGGAGGCAGCCAGCCTCGTATGCTCCTTCTACGAAGGGTGGGCGGCGCAATGGCAGGAGGGCGTATTGCCGCTGCGCGCCTTCTCCGGTTCGACGGCTTGGACGATGGCCAGGCTGTATCGCGTCCTGAGGCCTTATATTCGGCAAGTCAGGAACGAACGCAATCCGCAGTATGCCCTTCATTTCGAACGGCTTGTTCGTCGGCTGCGCAGAAAGTACAAGTTGCGCACCGGCTCCAGTCGGAAGTCGCATAAAGGAAGATAAGGGGCAGGAAACTTGTCCCCTGGCTGCCACGTTTATTCCTTCTCTGCTATCGGGTTAGTTACCCAAGCGAATGGACATTGCCCTACATAGTATGTGGCAAATGCGACGGAAGGAGTGTAGGGCAATCGTGCAACCGATTCACCCGATTTGCGAGGATACGCTGCGCGATTATATCGGCAAGCCGATTTGCGCAGTCTTGCATGATGGCAGTTACTTCTACGGCACAGTCAGCGCGATCCGGGATGGCAAATTGTATTTTGGTTCCGGCATCCCGGGGGATGGGACGGTCTCCACGCGCCGTTCAGCCGCCAAACGCCAATTGGCTGCAAAGCGCAGAAAAAAAGCGGCTCCCGTTCTAAAGCTTCGGTGTCCGCTTTCTTCCCCGGTTATGGCTATCCGGGCTTTGGGTATGGGGCATTTGCGCTGGATTTGGCTTTGATTGCACTGCTGTTCGCGATTCCTTTTCTAGGATTCCCTTTTTTCTGGTAAAAGGTCGTGCACCTGCTGTCGGGAATTTGATCTGGCACCCTGCATTGGAGAGCTGCATCCCCTATATGCGGCTCTCCGAACGGCATGCGCAGGGCAGGCTCCGGTTCGCAGCGGGCGGCGCAGCCCCGCGAAAGTCCAATGCGGCGTCGGCATGATTGCCGGCCTTATCGCTCCTATTCCAATCTCGCGTTCCCTTGTACCTACCCGTTCTTCACTGCCGAGTCAATGCTTTCGTAGGTGATGGCATTATGCGAGGCATGCCAGCTTGCTGCTCCATTCCTCACATAGAACAATTGCGGCGATTCATGCCGAACGCCGAGATCGTCGGCAATTTGATTGGAAACCGGCCGCGATTCGATCACCTTGACCAGAACCGCCTCAGGCTCCGAAGCCGATCCCTTTAGATCGTTCACATACGCTTCGAATTCCTCCTTCGCTGCTGCGCTGATCGGGCATACTGTGCTGTGTTTAAAAACGAGCAGCGGCTTCGAATCCGTGGCTGCGAGCTCCCGTTGCCAGTCTTCGATGCTTGTCAATTCCCGGTATTGCGCCATGGTCCCGCCTCCTTTCCCTGTCATTTTACTTTTTCTTCATTTTGCATTACCTTTAATGAATAAGCAAGTGTATGACATGCTTTCGACTGTACCTATAAGGAGGAAGACGGATGGAGCGAGAGCAAGGACACAAGTCGTCACAAGCGGCGAATGAGACGCTGCAGCCGGGCGATCCCGTAGTAGCGGAATACAAGACAGGCGTATACATAGGAGAGCTGGTGGAGCTCATTCCCGGCAAAGCCAAGGTGCGGGTGCTGGCCGTGGTCAAGCATCCGGAGCAGGGGAATCTGCATGTCGGCCACCGGACCGACGTCTCGATGTTTCATCAGCGGCGCGCGCTTGCTTTCCGTGAGGTGGCGAATATGCCTTTGGCGTCTGTCCGGCGTTATACCAGCGAGATCCCGGATTACTATCCATCCCTGCAAGGGGCGATTCGGCGGGAAATCGAGGAGCTGGAGGAGCGGGCGAAATGGGCGCGCCAATCGGTAGAATCGCTGCGCGAGCTGCAGGGCGAGTATGATCGACAATATGCGAGGTAGAAGCGGTGCACGACTAGACGAAATCTTCATAAGGAGGATGGGACACAGATGAACATCGTTTCGATCGAGCCGACCCCCAGTCCGAATACGATGAAGCTGAACATGGACGAACGGGTGAGTGTCGGCAAGACTTACACAACGGAGAATGCGCGTTCGGCCCCTCCCTATATTCGGAGCATGCTGGAAATCGAGGGTATCAAGAGCATCTTCCATACCGCTGACTTTATCGCGCTGGATCGCGTCCCGGGCATGGACTGGAAGCCGATTCTCACTCAGGTGCGTGAAGTGTTCGGACAGCGTTCGGCCGAACGAGAACCTACGCCGGACACGGCCGACGGCTTCGGTGAAGTACGGGTATTCGTACAGACGTTCCGCCGTATCCCGATGCAGATTCGCGTTCGCACGGAGCAGGAAGAGGTGAGAGAAGGACTGCCCGCTCGATTTACCGAGAAGGCGATGGAAGCAGGGCTGGCCTCGCCCAATCTGATCAAGGAGCGCAAGCTGGAGGATTGGGGAATCCGCTATGGCGATCCGCGGGATATTGCTGAACAGGTGCTCCAGGAGCTGGACGCGGCGTATGACGACGAACGCTTGAACGCAATGGTGCGCCGGGCGCAGCAGGCGCAGGAGGAGACGGGCGTCGAGCTGGATGTGCAGGGAAGCTTGGACGACGAGGAAGTGCTGAGGCTGCTGGAAGCGGATGACTGGCGCAAGCGCTATGCCGCATTGGAACGCTGGGAGCCGTCCGCTGCAGGCTTGGCCGTGATCGAAAAGGCGCTGGACGACAAGCATATGTCTGTGCGCCGCTTGGCTGTCGTGCACATAGGCGAACTGGAAGCGGACGCAGCTCTGCCTTTGCTGTTCCGCGCACTGAAGGACGATTCGCCGGCAGTCCGCCGTACCGCAGGAGATACGATTTCGGATTTGGGCGACAAGCGAGCGATGGAGCCGATGATCGAAGCGCTGAAGGATGCCAACAAGCTGGTCCGTTGGCGAGCGGCCCGCTTCTTGTATGAAGCTGGCGATGAGCGTGCGGTTCCGGCGCTGAAGCAGGCGGTGGATGACCCGGAATTCGAGGTCAGCCTTCAGGCGGCTTGGGCGCTTGAGCGCATCGAGGGCGGCGAGGAAGCGGTCGGTACTGTCTGGCAGCAGATGACGCGCGAGCGGCATGGGAACGGATAGGTGAAGCCGATGCTGGATGTACAAGTCGTCCGCACGGAAGAGCAGCTCGCTCATTGCCTCAGCGTGCGCAGGAAGGTGTTCGTGGAGGAGCAAGGGGTGCCCGAACAGCTGGAGACCGACGAGCTGGACAACCTGTCAAGCGGGGCTAGGCATGTGCTGGCTGTCCATGGAGACCAGCCGGTCGGAACAGGACGCTGGAAGCGCTATGCAGCCGATGCCGCCAAATTGCAGCGCATTGCCGTGCTTCCCGACTGGCGCGGGCATGGCTTCGGTCTTGCGATCCTGCATGCGCTGGAGGCCTCGGCTTTAGCGGAAGGCTGCGACCGGGCCATACTGGATGCCCAGGTGCACGCGAGAAGATTTTACGAACAAGCCGGATATGCGGCCGAATCCGAGGACATCTTCGATGACGCGGGCATTCCGCACATCCGCATGGAAAAACGCCTGATCGGTTGATCCGATCAGGCGTTTACTTGTTCTTCCGTGTCGGATAGCAGCAAGGCTTCGGCGGATTCGGCGTGAATGGGCAATTTCACACGAAACGTGGTTCCTTTTCCCAGCTCGCTGAACACCTCCATCGAGCCTTTATGATCCAGCACAATCCGGTGACAAATCGACAGGCCGAGGCCGGTTCCTTGATCCTTCGTCGTATAGAAGGGGAGAAAAATCTCGTCCAGCTTGTCTTCGGGAATGCCCTTGCCTTCGTCTGTAATATCGATAATGGCTTGGCCATGTTCCACCATATTGCAGATGGTCACCTTGCCGCCGGGCTCCATTGCTTCAAATGCATTTTTGACAATATTGATCAGCACCTGGATGAGCTTGTCCTGATCCATCCAGACCGGAAGCGGCTTCGGATAAGGCAGATACTCGAGTTGAAAGCCGAGACGGATCGCTTCTGCTTCCACCAAGGCTTTTACTCGCTGCAGGCAATGCTGCAGCGGCTCGACTTCGTACATCGTTGTTTGATTGCGGGACAGCTGCAGGAATTCGCCTGTCAAGTCGCTCATTCGTGTAATCTCATCCAGAATCAGCTCGTACCACGGCTCGATGTTGTAATGGTTTGTTTTCGATATTTGCAGAAAGCCCTTGATCGTTGTAAGCGGATTCCGAATTTCGTGCGCCATGCCGGAGGCCAATTCGCCCACGACGCGCAGCTGTTCGGAACGAAGCATATGCTCTTCCCGCTTGAGCCACAGCTTGCGCTTCATCATGAACATGTCTTCTTCGGCAATTTGGATGAGCTCATCCTTCGACCTCCCGTTTTCCGGATACAGCGCTTTGCCGTAAGTAATTTGGATGCCTGTCATCTCCGGCAGCCGCTTCTCCAGAAATTGCTCCAGACGCTGCAGTATTTCCTCTTCGTCGATGCGATGCAGCACGAGAGCGAATTCGTCTCCGCCGCATCGCGCGAGCAAGTAAGCGTCGGGGAAGGATCGTTTCATCAGCTCGGCGACTTTTTTCAATAATCGATTGCCCTCCAGAAAGCCCATCTCGCTGTTCATCGATTTCAAGTCTGCACAGTCGATCAGCACAAGTGCCAGATGGTTTTCCAACTGAATGAGCGTATGCAAGCGCTTGTGAAATTCCTGAAAGTTCAACAATCCGGTAAGCGGGTCCTGGCTTACCAGTCTCAAGTTGGCATCGATCAGCTGCTTGTTGCGGGAATGGACATCGAGATAGTGATAGGTCAGGAAGTAGGCAGCAACGAAGCAAAGTCCGCATATAGCCGTCTTGACAGGCGAGACGTTAGCGAATGAATGCGCAATCCATTGCAGGAGCAGAAACGACATGCCGTAGCTTGCGAACACCCACTTAGCCTTGAACGGTTTTTTCAGCTCATGTGCGTGGAGAAAGGCCAGCATCAAAAACAAGATAAGCAGCCAATCTGTCTTCGCCGTATAGGCGAAAGCAAGAAGTGAAGCGAATCTTGCGCCGCTGACGATCGGCTTTCCGGGCAGTGCGGAAGTCAGCATCAGGATGCCCGAGGCAGTCAGCATCCAAGTCAAGGAGCTGACGTCATATTCGATTATGACATATAACGTAATAAGCAGAACTAGTAATGGAGCGGTAATACGGACTAACACTATCGTCACTCTCCATCCTCGTCTATGAAATCCGCTGCACATCGGAACGCGTGTTGGCGGGATTTCCAATCGATATAATGTTTTCCTTCTGTACATACTAAGAACGAACCAGGTTTGGAACTTTTCGTTGATAAAGGAGGAGACAGCGCATGGATGCGAATAAAGAAAGCTTTGTAGCTGTGCAGAAGAACGGGGAAGGAGATATCACCGCATTCCAGACTTCAGCCGGGCGTGTGCTGAATTACGAGCAAGCCTTGCAAGAAGTGCAGAATGGAAATATCATCGGTGTCAATTCCTTCAAGGGAAGAGACGGAGAGATGTACATCCGCGGCGATGCGGACGGAGATCCAAGCAACAATCTGGATCAACTGCCTACCTTCTAATCGGACAGGGCGCGAATGCGTCCTGTCTTTTCAATGTGGTAGATTGCGCGTTGGCGGATAAAGGACATACTGCCGATGCGGTCCCTGTAATCTTCCATATTGTCGCCGTAATGCATCAGCATAATCTTTTCTTGTACATAGGCAGGCAGGGACAACAGCTCGTCCAATGTCGCATGAACGGTGGGCCTGCCTTCCAACTGGCAATCGTGCAGAACAGTTCCGCACCCCTTCTCTTCGATCATGGAAATAATGAGCTCCGCATTGAATTTGACATCCGCACTGTAAAAGAAATTCCCGTTCAATAACAAGGAATAGCTGTCTTTATTCGGAATATGGTCAGTTTTTAGAATCTCTACGGCAATGCCGGGCAGCAGCTCCTGCTCTTCGCCTTCATAAAGCGGCACCACATCGAAGTAGCCGGATAAATCTTGCCCGAATTGCGAATCCTCCAGACCGGCCTTTAGAGAATGCTCCCATAGCGGGTCAATTAATGGTTTCGGTACGAATAATCTTAACTTGCGGCCGCCCGAAAATTTGGTCACGAACGCTGCCTCTTCCAAGCCCCCGATGTGATCCGCATGCAGATGCGTGACGAGAATGCCATCCAATTGCTGAAAGGCTCTGCCGGCTTCATGCAGGGCCATTGGAGCGGTAATGCCGCAATCGATGAGCAGGGAGCGGTCCTGGCACATCAGCAAAGCATTGTTGTTATAGTATTTTTTGGCAAAGGCACTGCCTGTCCCGATCATCTGCAACCGAAATTCCATATTGTCCTCCCGTTAGCCTATGAGTTCATCTCTAATCTAATTTAGCATTTTTTTCATAAAAACAAAAGAGGATCGGCCAAACGGGCAGGAAAATTGTTGGAGCGCGAAGAAAGTTTGGAGTGCTGGTTCAATGTAGACAGATGGCCGAGTTCTCGTGACTGTCCCTTTTTTTTGCATGAACGATGACGTTTGCATGCAAGCATTCGTGTGAATAGCTGGAATGTGAGAGGTCAAAGGGGCAGGAGGTGGAACGATCGATGACGACAAGCAAGAGCTGTCTGTTGCTGCACGGCTTTACAGGCGGACCCGAGGAGGTCGAGCCGCTGGCCGTCTACCTCCGGTCGCTGGGCTGGCACACCGAACAGCCAGTGCTTCCCGGACATGACGGTCCGCTGTGCAAGTTGGAGGGCGTTCGATATGAAGCGTGGCTGCAGGCCGCCTACGAAGCAGCAGTCAGAATGCGCAGCAGCAGTGAAACCTTCGTTGTTGCAGGTTTTTCTATGGGCGGCATGCTTGCGGCCTACACGGCGGCAAGAGTGCCAGTCGACAAGCTGGTGCTGCTGAACGCCGCTCTCATCTATGTTAGCCCGATGCGGTTTATTCGCGCTTTGACGGGAAAGCTGCTGCATAAGCGCGAGGAGATGGCGCCGTTCGGGAAGATGGGCCAGGTGCCGCTGTCCGCTGTCCGCGAATTTATGCGGCTTGTGCGCTACTGCAAGCCAATGCTTGGCGAAGTGCGCGCCCCGGCTTTGATCATTCAGGGCGAGCAAGATCCGATTGTACATCCGTTAAGCGCCCGCTATTTGGCAAGAAAACTGCCCGGCGCAGTAGGACTGGAGCGCTTTCCGCGGTCCAGACATATGATTTGCTGGGATGTCGAGGCGTCGGAAGTCATGGAGAAAGTGGGCGTATTTCTGGAAGAGGGCGGCTGCCGCTGCTAGAGAAGCAGCATGCAAGGCAGCTGCTTGAACGACCGGTACTTAAGAGGGTTTGCATCATGGGAGGAACTATGGGGAAAAGGAAGAGGCGCCGTATCGTGGCGGTATGGGGCACATGGATCAGATCGATCGGCCTGGTTACTGTGCTTGGCATCCTTTGGGTGCTGTATGTCCAGATTGTGCTGGCAACGCCGGACAACGCGGATGCCGACGATACGGCGGATGTGGCAGTGGTGCTCGGCGCCGCACTGTGGGAGGGCAGGCCGAGCCCTGCGCTTGTCGAGCGGCTGGAGCGAGCGATTGACTTGTATAGAAACGGGCAAACCGCGCATATCATTGTAAGCGGAGGCTATGATTATGAGGGCGCCCCATATACGGAAGCCGAGGGCATGCGCCTTTATTTGCTGGAGCGCGGGGTCGCCGAGGAAGCGATTGTGCTGGAGCAGGAAGCGACCAATACGTATGAGAATGTCAGCTTCAGCCTGGCGCTGATGGAACAGCGGGGATGGACCTCCGCCTTTATTGTTACCCATTCCTATCACGGGCCGCGTGCGCTGGATATGGCGCAATATGCCGGCTACGAGCAGGCAGCGCTTGCGGTAACGCCGTCCAGAGTCATGAATATGACGTATCATCGGGCCAGGGAAACGCTGGCATATACGAAATGGCAGGTCGACAAGCTGGGAATGGAGCTGGATCGGGTGCTGCAGTAACAAGAAAGGAGTTCCTGGGTGAATATACGAATTTTGCACGGCAAGCAAGGCGCGGCGGAAGCGGCGGGGCTTGCTGTGGTCATTGATGTGTTTCGCGCTTTTTCTACGGCATGCTACGCCTATGCGGGCGGCTGCAAGGCCATCTACCCGACCGGATCGATAGCGGAGGCGTACAGGCGCCAAGAGGAGCTGCCTGGCGCCCTGCTTGTCGGCGAGCGAGGAGGCGTAATGGTGGAGGGCTTTGACTTCGGCAACTCGCCATCGCTGATTGCTGCAGCTGATGTGCGCGGCCGCAGCATTGTGCACACAACGAGCGCAGGCACACAAGGATTGATTGGCGCCGCGCAAGCGGAAGAGGTGATCACGGGAGCGTTCGTGAACGCTGCTGCGATCGCACGCTATATCCGGCAGTCTGCCGCGCGCGAAGTTTCCCTGATTGCTATGGGACTTGGCGGCACAGAGCCGGCTGATGAGGATACGCTGTGCGCGGAATACTTGCGCGATCTTCTCTTGAACCGTCCTGTGGATTTCGCGGAAATTCGGCGTTATCTTGCCGAGGACAGCACAACTGGACGATTCCTCGATTTGGTCGGCGAGGCATCTGCGCCTAAGGAGGATTTCGACTATTGCCTGGATCTGGACCGCTTTGCATTCGTGCTTCGCGCCGAATGGGAAGACGGACGGCTTGTTCTGCGCCAAATCCCGGTTTCAGCGGGGTAAACGGATTGCGGGCATAACGGAGAATGCGTCTTCGCAAGCTGGGCAGATTGTGCTATGATAGGAAAAGTTACTAGTGGAAAGGACTCGATAGTCATGATTATTCAACCCAAAATTCGCGGTTTTATATGCACAACTGCACACCCGGAGGGCTGCGCCCGACATGTGCAGGAGCAAATTGAATATGTGAAATCCCGCCCGAAGCAAGCGGCAGGTCCGAAGAAGGTGCTTGTCATCGGCGCTTCAACCGGTTATGGGCTCGCTTCCCGCATTGCGGCGACCTTCGGCTCCGGCGCGGCCACGATCGGCGTATTCTTCGAGAAGCCTGCATCGGGATCGCGCACAGCCTCTGCCGGCTGGTACAATACGGCTGCGTTCGAGCAGGCGGCACAAGCGGAAGGCTACTATGCAACCAGCCTGAATGGCGATGCCTTCTCGGATGAGCTGAAGCAGCAGACGATCGCCCGCATCCGCGAGGATTTGGGCCAGGTAGATCTCGTCGTGTACAGCCTGGCTTCCCCTCGCCGCACCCATCCGCGCACCGGCGAGACATTCACCTCGGTCATTAAGCCGATTGGCGCCGCTTATACGAATAAGACGGTTGATGTTCACAGCGGCAAAGTGTCGGAAATTACGGTCGAACCGGCTACCGAAGAGGAAGTTCGCCACACGGTGGCGATCATGGGCGGCGAAGACTGGATCATGTGGATGGACGCGCTGCAGGAGGCCGGTGTGCTGGCCGAGGGCGTTCAGACTGTGGCCTACTCCTATATCGGCCCTTCCGTTACGCATGCGATTTACCGCGAGGGTACCATTGGACGCGCCAAGGATGATCTGGAAAAGTCGGCTCACGAGCTGAATGGCAAGCTGAGCGAGTTGAGCGGCAAGGCCTATGTGTCCGTGAACAAGGCACTGGTAACCCAGTCCAGTGCGGCGATTCCGATTGTGCCCTTGTACATTTCCCTGCTGTACAAAGTGATGAAGGAAAAGAACTTGCATGAGGGCTGCATCGAGCAGATGGTTCGGTTGTTTGAAGAACGGCTGTATACGAACGGCGCAGTGCCGGTGGACGAGAAGGGACGCATTCGCGTTGACGATTTGGAGATGCGCGAGGATGTCCAGCAAGCGGTAGCCGATCTCTGGGGCCAGGTCACGACAGACAACCTGGAGAGCATTTCCGACATTGCCGGCTACCGCAGCGAGTTCTTGCGCCTGTTCGGCTTTGGACTTGCAGGCATCGATTATGAAGCAGAAACAGAAGCGGATGTGGCTGTACCAACGCTATCGCAAGAGAGCAAATAAGACAAGCGGGCTTATTCTCCAATCGATGAGAATAGGCCTTTTTTTCACATGGATCTCCATCTTGTTCCGGCAGCAGCCCGTTGTCGAAAAATTGCGAGGAGGTCCAACTTTCCGGTTCACTTCCAACTGGGCATGCGCGTATACTAGAACACCTGCATAAAAAAGAGGTGAGTTCATGAGCGATCAACTGCTGCAAACCGAGCGCAGGACCATTACCCGCAAGACACGGCAGATCAATGTCGTGCTTCGCAATGCCGAAGCGGTGGTTAAGCCTGCCGAAGCTCCGGAGCCCCCGCTGCAAGGCCGTCATATCGATGCTGACGGACCGTTCAAGGAGTTGTTTCGCGAATTGGACCAAATGATCGGACTGGATCATGTGAAGGAGCTGGTATACGAAATTTACGCCCTGCTCCAGATCAAGAAGTATCGGGAGCAGGCCGGGCTACATACCGGCTCGCACGTCTATCATATGGTATTTCGAGGCAACCCCGGCACAGGCAAAACGACTGTTGCGCGCATCGTCGCCAAGCTGTTTCAGTCGATGGGCATGCTGAGCAAAGGGCATCTCATCGAGGCCGAAAGGGCTGATCTGGTAGGCGAATATATCGGCCATACGGCTTTGAAGACAAGAGAGCTTGTAAAAAAAGCGATGGGTGGTATCCTATTCATTGACGAAGCCTACAGCTTGGCGCGCGGCGGCGAAAAGGACTTCGGCAAAGAATGCATCGATGCGCTCGTCAAGGCGATGGAAGATCACAAGAATGATTTTATTTTGATCTTGGCGGGTTACACCGATGAAATGGAGCAGTTTCTCATGACGAATCCGGGACTGCCGTCGCGCTTTCCGATCCAGATTGACTTCCCGGATTATACTGTGGATCAGCTGATTCGCATTGCCGAACAAATGCTGAAGGAGCGGCAGTATCATATGCTGCCTCAGGCGCTGATGAAGATGAAGGAGCATCTGATGCAGGAGAAGCAGGCGTTCGGGCAAGTGTTCAGCAACGCCAGATACGTACGGAACCAAATCGAGCGCGCCATGCGCTTTCAGGCGGTGCGCCTGATGAAGGCCCATCCGGCTGTGCCGACCAAACAGGAATTGATGAGTATCCTGCCAGAGGATCTGAGATTTGACTAGAAGGAGGACTGTATGGATCAAGAAATTGCCCTATTAATCGGAACCGCAATCGGACCCAAAGAAGATCGGGATGAGGCAGAGGCTTCCATGCTGGAACTGGCTGAGCTCGCCGAATCGGCAGATGTGCGAGTAGCCGGCAGCATGATCCAGCAGCGTCCGGCCGCAGATGCAAGATGGCTGATCGGCAAGGGAAAGGTGCTGGAGCTTCGGATGCGCATGGAGCAGGAGGGAGCGAATGTGGCGATTTTTGACACGGAGCTCTCTCCTGCCCAGGTTCGCAACTTGGAGGAGGCGCTTGGCTGCAAAATCATTGACCGCACTCAGCTTATTCTGGACATTTTCGCACAGCGGGCGAAAACCCGGGAGGGCAAGCTGCAGGTGGAGCTGGCGCAATTGAATTATTTGCTGCCCCGGTTGTCGGGTCATGGCGTGCATCTGTCGAGGCTGGGCGGCGGCATCGGCACGCGCGGACCCGGCGAGACGAAGCTGGAGACGGACCGACGCCACATTCAACGGCGAGTGCGGGACTTGAAGCAGCAGCTGCGCGAGCTGGAGCGGCATCGCTCGCTGCATCGGGCCCGCCGGCGCAAGAACGGCGTCTTCCAAGTTTCGCTCGTCGGCTATACAAACGCCGGCAAATCTACCCTGCTGCGCGCCCTTACGGGAGCGGATGCCTATGTAGAGAATCGGCTGTTCGCAACGCTCGATCCGACAACTCGCACCATGCGGCTTCCGAGCGGCAAGGAAGTGCTTTTGACCGATACGGTAGGCTTCATTCGGAACCTGCCGCACGATTTGGTCGCCGCCTTCCGCTCTACGCTTGAGGAGGTGTGCGAGGCCGACCTGATTTTGCATGTTGTGGACGGTTCCGATCCGGAACGGGGACGACGGATTGAGGTTGTGGATAACGTACTTGAGGAGCTCGGAGCAGGCAGCAAGGAACAGCTGCTTGTGTACAACAAGCGGGATTTGGCGGAAGTTCGGACGGAGCTGCTTGCGCCGCCGGGGCATGCGCTGTCGGTCAGCGCATTGGACAGCGGGGATATGCAGCAGCTGAAGGAGCGGATTGAGCAGCTGCTGCAGGGAGAGACGATCGCCTTGTCCATTCCGGCAGCAGACGGACGGGCGCTGGCTGATGCATATCGGATCGGGGAAGTGATCAGCCGCCACGAGGACGGCGAGCATATACATGTTCAGGTACGGGTTAATGCCCGGGATTACGAGCAGCAAGCGTACCGCATCATGCCCTATCTGATCAGCTCGGACATTCAGCAGGAAGAGCCGCGTACGTAACTGAAAAGGGAGAGGACCATCGATCAAGATGATGCACGATACAGAACACAACGTGATGAGTAACAATCAAGCACAACAAGAAGTGACGGCCCTGCAATCACGCTTCCCCGAAGAAGTGCTGCGATTGGCTGAGGCAGCCGAAGCCAAAGCGGAGCCGAAATTTAAGGAAGTGGAACGCATTGTGGACTACAATCAATGGAAGGTCATTGATGCGTTTCAGCAGCACCGTGTCAGCGATTATCACTTTGCCGCCTCTACCGGCTACGGCTACAACGACAGAGGGCGCGAAGTGCTGGACGACGTTTATGCGCAAGTATTCGGGGCAGAAGCAGCGCTGGTGCGCCCGCATTTCGCTTCCGGCACGCATACGATTGCCACGGCGCTGTTCGGTCTGTTGAGGCCCGGCGATGAATTGTTGTCCATTACCGGGCGTCCTTACGATACTTTGCACAAGGTAATCGGCAAGCCGGGCGACGGCACCGGGTCGCTGCAGGACTTCGGCATTCGGTATCGCGAAACGCCGCTGGCAGCAGACGGTTCGGTTGATTGGCAAGCAGTAGGAGCCGCGATCGGACCGAGCACGAAGGTGATCGCGATTCAGCGCTCGCGCGGGTATGACTGGCGTCCGTCGTTTGCCGTAGAGCAAATTGCGGAGATGGTGCGACGCGTGAAGGAGCTTCGGAGCGACCTGATCGTCTTCGTGGACAATTGCTACGGCGAATTTACCGAAACGCGTGAGCCTACCGAAGCGGGGGCAGACGTGATTGCCGGCTCGCTGATCAAGAACCCCGGCGGCGGGCTGGCGGCGTCTGGCGGCTACATCGCAGGGAAGCGATGCTATGTAGAGCAGGCAGCGTATCGCTTGACTGCGCCCGGCATTGGCGGAGAGGTCGGGGCCATGCTTGGACAAACCCGTTCGATGTACCAAGGCTTGTTTCTCTCGCCTCATACGGTTGGACAAGCTGTGAAAGGGGCTATCTTCGCGGCTGCTCTATTCGAAGAGCTTGGCTTGACGACACATCCGGCCTGGAGCGATTCGCGAACAGACTTGATTCAGGCTATCCGCTTTCCCGGCCGGGAACCGCTCATTGCCTTCGTGCAAGCGATACAGGCCGCGGCAGCAGTCGATGCCCACGTCGTGCCTGAGCCTTGGGATATGCCGGGCTATGAGCATCCGGTCATTATGGCAGCAGGCACTTTCATACAAGGGGGCAGCCTGGAACTGTCGGCGGATGCGCCGATTCGCGAGCCGTATATTGCTTACATGCAGGGTGGATTGACCTATTCACATGTGAAGCTGGGCGTATTGACCGCTGTCCATCGCCTCATTTCGCAGAAGCTTCTTTGATGAAATGTCACCTTTCTTGACATCGGTTGTTTGCTCGGTTACAATGATTGCAAACGCTATGACTGGAAGGTGATAGGGATGAACGGGGATATTCGACGGAATATGGCGCTTTTTCCGATAGGCATTGTGATGAAGCTGACGGATTTGACAGCCAGGCAAATTCGTTACTACGAGCAGCATGAATTGATCGTCCCGGCAAGAACGAACGGGAATCAACGGTTGTTCTCCTTCAACGATGTGGAACGTCTTCTCGAGATCAAGAGCTTGATCGAAAAGGGCGTGAACATTGCAGGAATTAAGCAAGTGCTGCCAACAGTAGCGAAAGGCTCCGAGGAAGCCACCTATATTAACGAGCAGACAGAAGTGGCTCGCCGTGAATTGTCCGATAAGCAATTGCGTTTAATGCTGAAGCGCCAGCTGCTTGAGAAGCGGCCCGGCCAGGTGCCGCTGAATCAAGGCGACATGTCCCGGTTCTTCCAGTAGCGCAGGCTATCAGCAGAGCATTCGAGTTTGATGGGGAAGCTATCTAGATGAAGCCGTTCCGCATAACGGCAAGCGGTATTTGTCAAGAAGCTGTCTGCATAGATGAACTAAAGTATCCAAAGGAGAGATGTACGTTGAGTTTGACCAAAGAAGACATTATGCGAATTGCTAAGGAAGAGAACGTTCGTTTTATCCGCTTGCAATTTACGGATATGCTCGGCACGATCAAAAATGTGGAAATTCCGGTAAGCCAGCTGGAAAAGGCGCTGGACAACAAAATGATGTTCGATGGTTCTTCCATCGAAGGTTATGTACGCATTGAAGAATCTGACATGTACTTATACCCGGATTTGGATACTTGGTTGATTTACCCTTGGGTGACAGAAGATCGCATTGCTCGTCTGATTTGTGACATCTATATGCCGGACGGCACGCCGTTCGCCGGTGATCCGCGCGGCATCCTGAAGCGCAATCTCAAGCGCATGGAAGAAATGGGCTTCACAGCAATGAATGTTGGGCCGGAGCCGGAGTTTTTCCTGTTCAAGAACGACGAGAAGGGCGATCCGACACTGGAACTGAATGACCAAGGCGGATATTTCGACTTGGCACCTACTGATCTTGGCGAGAATTGCCGCCGCGAGATCGTGCTGACCTTGGAGGAAATGGGATTTGAGATCGAAGCGTCCCATCATGAAGTGGCGCCCGGCCAGCACGAGATCGACTTCAAATATGCGGATGCCGTGAAAGCGGCCGACCAGATCCAGACATTCAAGCTGGTCGTCAAGACGATCTCGCGCAAGCACAATCTGCACGCAACCTTTATGCCGAAGCCGCTGTTCGGTGTGAACGGCTCTGGCATGCATTGTCACATGTCGCTGTTCAGAGGCAAGGAGAACGCCTTCTATGATGAGAAGGATCAGCTTGGCCTGAGTGAAACGGCACGCCAATACATGGCTGGCTGCCTGCGCCACGCCCGCGCCTTCGCCGCCATCACGAATCCGACCGTCAACTCTTACAAGCGCCTGGTTCCCGGCTATGAAGCGCCTTGCTATGTGGCATGGTCCGCTTCCAACCGCAGCCCGATGATCCGTATCCCGGCTTCCCGCGGCCTCAGCACTCGGATCGAGCTGCGCAACCCGGACCCGGCTGCGAACCCGTATCTGGCACTCGCTGTCATGCTGGCTGCCGGACTGGACGGCATCGAGAACAAGCTCGACCTGCCGAAGCCGACTGACCGCAACATCTATGTCATGACCGACGAAGAGCGTGTCGACCAAGGCATCCCAAGCCTGCCGGCCAACTTGAAGGAAGGCATTGACGAGCTGCTGTTGGATGACGTCATCTGCGACGCATTGGGCGAGCATGCGCTGACCCACTTCGTGGAATTGAAGGAAATCGAATGGGACATGTACCGCACCCAAGTGCACCAATGGGAACGCGATCAGTATATGACGCTGTATTAATCGAGAAGCCCCGCTGGCGTGACTGCCGGCGGGGCTTTTTCATTACACTCTGGTACAATTTTGTCCTGACCATGGCAGCACATTTCAAACAATTGTCTGGCATGGCAGCACGTCTCAAACACTTGTCTGACCATGACAGCACGTCTCAAACTCTTGTTGAAATTTAAGGGAATGAAATGATCTTATTACCTGAAAATCAGGCGGATGGGCGGGAATAACGGAACTCAACGGTCCTATTGCGGCTGATTGCAGTTCGTGTTCGCCGTGAGATCCCGTTTAAGTCCAAGAAATTCCGTTATGTTGCCCCACTTGACCTTCTCCTTTAGTTATAACGCCCTTTTTTCCCGCTAAACAATCTAAATCGGGCATTAACAAACAAGCTGCTTGGAAAAGACAACACGATTAGGACTTGTTCGGGTCGGACATGTTCAGGCGTTTCCATCTTCATCTTTCTGTTCGTCACTGCTGTCGTTTCCGCACAATAACTGTGATCGTGGTCAGGATGGCTGCGATCATCAGCAAGGTGGTGAACCAGTTTGTCCACAGCTGATTGATGCCGATGCATACAGCCGTGAGCAGGATCATGGTGAAGTCTCTGGCGTTTTTGCTCATATTTGTTTGCGAATGCCCAGCTGATTCATAGAGCCATCCGGATCCAGACAGGCAAACGGGTTCCGCATGGCTGGCAGATAGCCTGAGCACTCCAGCACCTCCATTTTTGATTGATATTAATTTGCATCCAGCAATTCGATGAAAGGACTGAGATTGATCATAACTTAGTTCCGGCGACACGATGAAAGGAATGTAATCGGTTAGTTTTTTTGGGACTCAAGAATTTTCCGGTCGTTGCTTGCGTTGGGAGCGTAAAAACTTCTTATAGGCTTCGATCATGTTCTGTTCTTCTTCTGTCCAGTCTTCCTCCTCTGCTGCCGCTATGTTTTTGACCTGACTCAATACAGTTTCGGCATGGAACAGCAGTTCGCTTACCTTGACTTTCAGTAAGGTCCTGCCGTCTGCCCCCGCAATCTCTGTCTCTTCTTGCTCATTGCCGGAGTGCAAATCAAGCTTTACGGTGAACCCGTGAGCTTGAAACAGCTCGCCTACGGTGGACAGCTTCTCGTGCATGTCAGCGGCATCTTCCGGCTGTCCGAGCAAATAATCGATAGATACATGAAACAAAGCGGCTACCCGGTGGATCATGTCCGCTCGCGGTTTGGAAATCCCTTGCTCCCATGCATTGTAGCGGGGGCGCTTAATCCCGAGCCGTTCCGAAACTTCATATTGGGACAGGCCCGATTGCTCGCGCAGCTTCGTCAATTTCGAGGCAAAATCCATACGCCTTCCACCTTCTCAAAAAAAGTCCAGTTTGCCTTGACGGATAATATACTTATCTCCTATAATGGAAATACGAACAATTGTTCGCTTTATTCATTCGTTAGGTGGGGGTGTTCGCCAATTATCTGCCGATAGATAAATAAATTATCGTACGAATAGTATAGGTTGGGGAGCTGGATACAGTCAAGCAACCCTCTCTTTTTGCTCATTTTGGATAAATTATTTATCTAAAAAATCATTCCCAATGAACACAAAGACTGGCTCGGCATGACATAGGCTTTGTCAGCGCGCTGCATGCGGTTTATCCGGGGGCGAAGAATCAACAAATATCAAGATGAGGTGAAGGAACATGAACGAGACCAAGCTGCATAAGGACGTATTCCGCCACGTTGAGGCAGAGCTGTATGCCTACCCCTTACGGGAACGGGAAATGACTCGCTTGCGCGAGGAGATCTTGACCCCATTCCATGAGGAGTCGCGGGACCTAAGCAGTACAAAAGCCGGCAGACTGCCTGGAGATCCAACCGGGCAAATGGCGGTCAGGCTGGCCGGTCACGCCAAGCTGATGCATATGGAGCGCGTGTCCAGTGTGATAGAACAGGTGTACAATCAACTGCCGGAAGTGAAGCAGGAGTTCGTCCGCGTCAAGTACTGGACCTCCCCTCAACGCCTCACCGCAATCGGCGTCTGTCAGAAGCTTCATATCAGCGAGCGCACCTATAGCAGGTGGCGCCGCCAATTCGTACAGGAAGTAGCAGAAATGCTCGGTTGGAATTAACTTGGCGGGAAGGTGGCGGATTTGAACAGGAAATCCGTTTTAAGATGATAGTGTGCCAGATAGAGAGAAGCGAACGAAGTGGAGCCGCTCCTTATGGGGTGGCTTTCTTGTTTGCCGAGGGCATTGGCGAGGTCAAGCAGCTGCTATTGCTTTATAGCTTTGCAAGGAATGGAGCATGATCGCATTTTGCAGATGGCTAGACGCTTGCTAACGCTTGAAAGGAGGTGACGGACGATGTTAGCTTTCCAGCGCAAGCGCGCTGCCGGGTTATTGAAGCATGCATGCAGGAGGTGATCGCAGGATGACAGCATTTTTACTATTGAGAGCCATTCGCCGATTTCTGGAGCAGCAGACTTCAAGATTCGCATTTGATCCAGGGACAGAAGATGACAGCCAGGCGCCTAAGGTATTCGACTGGGATCTTCCCTTTCCCGATCCAGCCAACCCGGAAGGGATCTCGTATCCGTACATTTGCGTACGTCCGGCAAGGGGAGCGGACAGGGAGGATGCTGCTCCTGCGGATGCCCCGGCAGCGCTCTCGTCCACGGTGGATATCGAGTTTGTCTTCGGCATCTGTCGCAGGGGGACGGACGCAGGCTGCGAGAGCCTGACGGAAGGGTACGAGCTGCTCAACCTGATGGAGCATGTGCGGACGTCGCTGTTCCGGCAGTACATTCTGGACGGGAAGTTCGCCATCGAGAAGCCATATGAATGGGAAATCTCCTGGGAACAACCGCCCGATTATTGGATTGGCAAAGCGAAATCTACCTGGGCTGTGCAAAGTATAATGCCCATATTGGAGGAGGTGCATCTCTTTGACTGAATCGCAGGAAGCTGCCAGCCGTGAAGTTCTGGACAAAGCGAAAAGACGAAAGCAACCGCAGAAACGCGCAAGGCAGCGAAGGTCGTCCAGATCCGTGATTTATATCGGACCCAATTTGCGCGGCTTGGCGCAGTATACGGTGTTCCGGGATGAAGTGCCGCCGCCTGTGCGGCAGATGATCGACAAACAGCCGGAGAT
Organism: Xylanibacillus composti; assembly: GCF_018403685.1. Lineage (NCBI taxonomy): Bacteria > Bacillati > Bacillota > Bacilli > Caryophanales > Paenibacillaceae > Xylanibacillus > Xylanibacillus composti. The sequence continues at coordinate 12,776 of NZ_BOVK01000026.1, read as the reverse complement.
TCGGCGGCTGATCGTGTCAATCAGCCAGATTGGCGCTGCAGCGGAACGGATGGAACGAACCGGCACGTTAGAAAACAAAGCTTACCACCAACTTCGAAAGGACGTGAAGTAGCATGAGCTACCAACATGGTGTTTATACCTCTGAAATTCCTACATCCATTTTGCCGGCGGTGCAATCCGGCACGGTGCCCGTCGTATTCGGCAGCGCACCGGTTCATATGTCGCGAAGGGAGAAGGTCCCGGTACATGAGCCGATTCTTTGCCATACCTACCAAGAAGCCGTGGAGGCATTCGGATATTCCGATGATTGGCGGTTTACTCTTTGCGAGTTCATGTACTCGTATTTCGGTACGTATCAATCGTCCCCGGCGATCCTGATCAACGTGCTGGACCCGGATACGATGAGGACGAGCGAGGCGAATGTGCCGGCAACATTGCAAAACGACATTGCTGTCGTGAAGCAATCCGGCATTGTGCTGGCGTCGGTCGTTGTGAAATCCGATGACGGGGCCGTCACTTATGCGGAGGGAACGGATTATAGTGTCGATTTTGATAAGGAAGGCCACCTCATCGTACAGCGAATCGTTGGCGGTTCCATGACAGCCGGCGAAGCTCTCTCTCTCGACTTCGACAAGCTCGATCCGTCGGCGGTTACAGCTGATGACCTGATCGGAGGGATTGACGGCGAAGGCAAGCCGACCGGCTTGGAGCTGCTCAACCAAGTGTTCCCGAAATACCGGATTGTCCCTGGCATGGTGCTGGCTCCGGGATTTTCGCATCACGCTGATGTAGCGGCGGTTATGACCGCCAAGGCCGGGAACATCAACGGCAGCTTCAAGTGCTTGGCGCTGACGGACATTCCATCAGATATCGTCACCTCTTACAGTGACGTGCCTGAGTGGAAAAACTTGAATAGCTACACGTCGGAGCGACAAATCAACAGCTGGCCGAAGCTGAGCCTCGGAGGCCGTTCCTACCACATGTCTACACAGCTGGCGGGGGTCATGGCGGTGACGGATGCGGGCAATGGCAATGTGCCGTATGTTTCGCCGTCGAACCAATCCCTTCAGGCGGATGGGGCGCAGCTTGCCGATGGCACGGAGGTGCTGCTTGGACAAGACCAAGCCAACTACCTGAACGGAGAAGGCATTGTCACCGCGCTCAACTGGATTGGCGGCTGGCGGGCATGGGGCAACCGGACGGGCGTTTATCCGGCCAACACGGACCCGAAGGATGCCTTCATTCCGGTGCGCCGCATGATGGACTGGATTCAAAATACGATCATTCTGACCTTCTGGCAGCAGGTGGATGCGCCGATTACCCGCCGATTGGTTGAAGCCGTCACGGACAGCCTGAATTTGTGGCTGAATGGTCTGGCTGCGGCTGGCAACATCCTTGGAGGCCGTGTGGAGTTTTTGGCGTCGGAGAATCCGGATGCCGCTCTGGCCGATGGCATCGTCAAATTCCATGTGTACGTGACACCGCCTTCTCCAGCCAAGGAAATTGATTTTGTCGTCGAGTATGATCCCCAATATTTGAGCGGACTGTTCGCCTAATTAGGAAGGAGACGAATACCATGAGCAGACAAATCCCTGAAAAATTAATCAACTTCTCCGTTTACCGGGATGGCAAGGAATGGCTTGGAACAGCCAGTGTAGACTTGCCATCCATCGCCGCCATGACCGAAACGGTCAGCGGTGCAGGCATTGCGGGCGAGGTAGACAGCCCGACCCTGGGACATTACGGCAGCATGACTTGCACGCTGAACTGGCGGACACTGGCCAGACCGGGTGTCAACCTGTTTCAGCCGAAGTCGCATGCGCTGACCTTCAGAGGGGCCCAGCAGATGTACGATACCGCTACTGGCGAGTACAAATCTGCCGGCTTTACGGTTGCCGTGAAGGCGATTCCCAAGACAGGAGCACTCGGCAGCCTGGCGCCGGGAACAGCGACGAATTCTACCAACGAATTTGAGCTGACCTATTTAAAGATTGATATCGATGGACGGAACGTGCTGGAAATCGACAAGTTCAACTTCAAATGCGTGATCGACGGCGAGGATCAGCTTGCCGACGTCCGTCAACAGCTCGGGATGTAGGGAGGAGAAACCAGATGGCAGAACAAAAGGTTCAGGGTAGCGAGTTTTCGCTTCGCTACCCTGTTGAATTTGAAGGCAAGCAAGTAGAAGCGCTCCAACTGAATTTTGCCGCTTTGTCTGCAGACGACATCATTGCCTCCGAACGGCAGTTTGTCGCAGAGACAGGCGAGAATCCTTTCGTCAAGGAAACGAGCAAGCTGTTTCAAGCCTATATCGCAGCAAGAGCAGCCGGTGTGCCGATTGAATTGGTGAAGAAGATCAACGCCTCGGATTTCTCCAGGCTCACGCTGCGGGTGCAAAATTTTTTGCTCGGTGTGGACTGAGCCGCACCCCAATTCGGGATGTGCTGGTGTTCTTGTCCATGATTACGCACACGCCAATTTCGTATTTTGTGGCGCAGCCGTTAAGCGAGCTGAGCGAATATGCAGACAGCATCTCACGTATTCGCGGGAAAGGAGGGAACGAACATGCCCAACAGCAAAGAAATTGAGACCATTCTGAAGCTTCAAGATGCCGTCAAAGGTTTCTCGGACGAGCTGAAGACACTGTTGGCGGGCCTTGGTCATGCCGATTCCGAATTGGACAAGGCTGCCAAAAGTGCGGAGGCTTATGCCAAGAAATTAGGCGGTGGGTTGACAGCGATTGCCATGCAGGCAGGAGCGGCGGCATGGAAAACCGCCAGCGACTACGAGCAGGCGGTGAAGTCCATCCAAATCAGCACCGGAGCAACCGGCAGGCAGCTGCAGGCGTTGGAAAAGCAGTTCCGGTCCGTTATGAATGAAGTGCCGAACTCAACTGGTGAAGTGGCAGGTGTAATCGCACATCTGGATAATCTGACGAACGCTTCCGGCGATGTCATGCATGCGCTGACCCGGCAAATTCTCGACCTTTCCCGCATGCTGAAGGAGGATGCAGCCGGCAATGCCGAGGCATTCGGAAATGTACTTGCGCTGTGGCAGCGCCCGGCCGAGGATGCAGGGGCCATTCTTGACGGGATGTTCAAGATTTCGCAGGATGCCGGCATCGGCTTCGGCAAGCTGGCCTCAGACTTGAACAGCTACGGCGCCGGCATGCAGCTTGCCGGGTTCAGCATTGAGGAGACGGCGGATCTGTTCGGTCGCTTGCACGCGCAGGGGATTACTGTCTCCAAGGTGATGCCTGGACTGAACAAGAGCTTCCAGCAGTGGGCAGGCGAGCAGAAGGATTCCCGCCAGGAGCTGGCCAAGACCATTCAAGCTATGCGGGACGCGGAAACCTCGACAGACGCACTGACGGTCGCAACGGAAGTGTTCGGCAAAGAAAGCGCAGAGCAGCTGGTGGCGACCGTTCGCAACGGCTCGTTGGCTCTGGATGGTCTGGCCGGAAGCTTCGAAGGCGCGAGCGGGAGCATCGCTCGCTATGCGGACGAAACGATGACGATCGACGAGAAGATGCAGCGGCTGAAGAACCAGCTTTTTCAGGTGCTTGAGCCGTACGGGGAGAAGATGATCGAGCAAGCGGAAAAAGCGGTGAAGTACTTCGACGAGAACGGGCCGCAAATGATCGCAATCGCCGAGGACGTTGCCAAGGCGCTGGCCGGTATTGCGATTGCCGCAGGCACGATCAAGGTTGGCAAGGGCATCATGGACGCCACCGCCTTCATCGGCAACCTGACGAAGATAGGCAAGGCAGCGGCGACGACAGGCGCGGGGGTTGGAGGGGTTTCTACCTCTGTTCGTGTATTGAGTCTGGCGCTTCGGGCGCTTTCGGGCCCTGTTGGCTGGACGCTGACAGGCGTTGGTCTTTTATCGGCAGGTTGGTCTGCGTATAAGAAACATCAGGAGAATGCGCGGCAAGAGCTGCTTCATATGGGGGAATCCTTGAATGATGCTTTCAATAATTATGATTCAGTAAAGGAACACTCCAAAAGAACAAACGAATTAATCAATGAGTATGATCGATTGAAAGATAAAATTGCTAATACCGCAACTCCTGCTGAAGAACTTACAGAAGCGCGCCGCAAATTAGCAGTCGTCGAGCAAGAACTGATTGATATGAACCCGGATATTCTTCGAGCTGAAGATGCGAAAAGCGAAAAGTTCCGGGAAGTTCTTGGTGATACGCAGAAAAGAAATGAAATTGTGCTAGAGATGGAGCGCCGCAAGTTAGAAAACACAATTATCAACAGTACTCACAAAATGCCAGATCTATTAACAGAGTATGATAGATTAAACGATGAAGCCGCAAAGTATGACAAGTCCTATATTGAAGCGAGGGAGTCTTATTTTCAGTATCTGGACTATCATAACCGTAAACAAGCAATCAGTCACAACAGAAATCTGACAGAGTCGGAGCGCAATGAACAACTTGCCGCCCTAGCTGCAGAAATTTATGAAGAAACCGGAAATAAATACGAAGGGCTTTGGGGGAACCTAGAGGTTCATACCAATAGATTTCTCGACTCATTTAATGAACAATACGGAAAGTGGGAAGAAACACGGAAAGAAATTGCATTAGCTGAAGAGACTTTTCAAACATATTACGACTCTCTGGTCCAAAAGATAGAGGCTGATCTTGGCGGGTCGATTGATGAATTGACACAGAATTATCATAACCTTTCTGAAGAAGAGAAAAAGTTGTTTAACGACCGCATTGCACAACTTTCTGAATGGAACACGCAATTTAATATGCTGCCCCCCTCAAAAACAATCGACATCAAAGCAATTTGGAGACAAACAGGTGTCATACCAGATGATCCAAGTATTCCATTATCGGCGAGGTATTCGATGCATGGCTTCGCCGACGGCGGCTTCTCCGACCGCCCGGCGATTTTCGGGGAGGCAGGGCTCGAGGCGGCTATCCCGATTAATAATAAGCCGCGCTCCCATGCGATTCTCGACCGGGTCAACCAATTAATGGGACATGATGCGGGCAGCAATGTGCAGATCACCTTCGCGCCGAACATTCGACTGGCGGTTGGTGGAAGCGAGCAGGATGTCCGGGGGCAGGTGCAGTCAGCCATACGCGAATCGCAGGCGGAGTTCGAGCGCAGATTTCGGGATATGCTCCGGCAGGAAAGGCGGTTGAGTTTTCATGTTTAGGTATACGACCATGCAGGGGGACACTTGGGACGGTATTTCGTACAAGCTGTATCAGACGGAGGCGTACATGTCTGAACTAATGACGGCCAATCCTGATCATATCCGAACAGTTGTCTTTTCAGCAGGCATCGTCCTGCAAGTACCGGAGATTGCTGCCCCGCAAGCCGAACAGCTGCCGCCTTGGAAGCGGGGGCGGAGCGGATGAACACGCGGAAAGCGCAGGCGCATATTACTTATTTGGGCGCAGATATCACACAGGATATTGCGCCCTTTCTTATGTCCATGTCTTACACAGACAACGGCGCCAACCGGGCGGATGACCTGAGCCTGACGCTGGCTGACCGGGACGGACGCTGGCACAATATGTGGATGCCGGAAAATGGCGATGAGATCCAGGCGGAGATTCAGCTGGAGAACTGGTATGGCCCCGGGATGAACCGAGTCTTGGCTTGCGGCACGTTCGCCGTGGACAGCCTCAGCCTTGGCGGACCGCCGGACAGCATCTCCATTCAAGCCTTGTCATACCCCGGCAATGATGCCATTAAGAATGAAACGCATACCCGGTCATGGGAAGTGGTTACCTTAAGGCAGATCGCCGCACGCATCGCGGCTTCGGCAGGAATGACCTTGATGTTTGAAACAGAGGATATCCGCTATGATCGGTTGGAGCAAAATCAGGAGAGCGATTTGTCTTTTTTGGCTTCCATTTGTGAGAAAGAGGGCGTGTCCTTGAAAATCACGAACCACACGCTCGTCCTTCTGGATGATCGTGCCTACGAGGAACAGCCGCCAGTACGGACACTGACTCGCGGGGAGAGCGATATTCTCTCTTATTCCTTCAACCGTTCGGTGGTAGGAGCGGCTTATACGGCGTGCGAGGTCAGTTATTTCGATAGCACCGCGAACCGGACAATTCAGGGTGCTTACCGCTTGCCGGGCTCGTCTGGACCGATCCTGAAGCTGAACGAACGAGTGGCCTCGGAGGCGGAAGCAATTCGCAAAGCAAAGAAAGCTCTGTACCAGAAGAACAAGGAAGCGCAGAGAGCAAGTCTGACTGTCATGGGTGATTATGCGCTGGCACAAGGACTTACGGTTCAGCTTGCCGGCTTCGGCAAGTTTGACGAGAAGTACCTGATCGAGTCGGCCAGGCACGAGGTGGGACGATCCGGCTACAGAACGACATTGGAAATAAGAAGGGTGTTGGCATACGTATGAGCATAGGGATGAATATCATCAAAGTGGGTCGGGTTTCCGCTGTAGATGCTGCCCAACTCCGCATCCGCGCCACTTTTCCGGATCGTGACCATCTGGTAAGCGGCTGGCTGCAGCTTATTATGCCGCCGATTTCGTTGGATGAACATGCGGCGATCCGCATGCCGAATGTGGGACAGACGGTACTGTGCGTGTTTCTCGGCAACGGTCTGGAAACCGGCTATTGGTTGGGGGTGATCGAGTGATCGGTACGTTTGGGGAAGTGGTGTTTTTGGCGTCGGCGGACCAGATTCGCACTTTTGAAAATTTCTCTCGCTCAACATCCGCACGGTGGTCGTTGCATGACATTCACCTGCGGCATCCTAAACCCGAGTATATCGGGCCTGGACAGGATACGATTTCTTTTTCTATGCGCTTCGACGTTCGGTACGGCATGAATCCTCGCTCCGAGATGACGAAGCTGCTCGTCATGTGCCGCGAGGGAAGAGCGGAGACGCTTATTGTCGGGGGGCTTCCGATGGGTGTGCACAAGTGGTATATCGATACCGTTGCGCAAGACTGGACTTTTTTTGACGGGGCTGGACGCCTGCTTGTCGGCATTGCGAATCTGACGCTGAAAGAATACGTGTGAGGGAGAGGATGAGCATGGAATTTACGACGCTCGCTGCGGACGAAGCCATTGACTTCGGCGCTACCGGCATACGGGAGTTGAGCCAGAATATACGTACCATTGTAACGACGGCCCAAGGAAGCGTGGCGCTGAATCGCGCATTTGGCATAGATATATCGCCGCTGGACAGCCCGATGAACGCATTGAACCAAGCCCGCCTGACCGAGCGCATCGTGGCAGCCATTCAGCAGAATGAACCGCGTGTAGAGGTCGTCCGTGTAGATTACAAGGAAGATGGGCCATCCGGGAGGCTGTTGCCCAGCATTACATTTCGGCTAAGGGAAGGGGTGAGGCTCGAATGAGTATATACGACTTGCCGGATATCGAATTTGTCGATACGAATCCGGAGGAGATCAAGAACAGTATCATCGCGGTCTATGAGGCAGTAGCAGGCAAAAAGCTGTATCCGGGCGATCCGGTGCGGCTTTTTTTAATGACTATAGCCGACTTGATTATCCAGCAGCGGGTGCTGATCAATCAAAGTGCCAAGATGAATCTGCTGCGCTATGCCACAGGCGATTATCTGGATCAGCTTGGCGCCTTGACAGAAACGCCTCGCTTGCAAGCGGAGTCCGCCACTACGACCGTTCGCTTTACGTTGTCTGCGCCGCAGCCGGGGGCGACACTAATCCCGCCCGGCACCCGGGTGACACCCGGGAATGAGTTATACTTCACCGTCGTGGGTGGCGGGGACATTCCCGCTGGGGAAACAGAAGGTGATTTTCTATGCGAATGTCTGGAATCTGGGGTTGTCGGTAACGGCTATGCGCCGGGGCAGATCAATATTCTGGTGGATCCGATTCCGTACGTTGCTGCTGTTGCGAATCTGACAGAGAGTGTCGGTGGGAACGACATCGAGAGCGACGATGCCTATCGTGAACGTATTTATATTTCTCCAGAACGTTTTTCAGTGGCGGGGCCTACCGGGGCATATGAATACTGGGCTAGAACAGCCTCAAAAGATATCAGCGATGTATTTGTCTGGTCCCCGAGTCCCGGAGAGGTTGAGATTAGACCTCTACTAGCAGAAGGACAATTACCTACACAAGAGGTTCTCGGTAAGGTATTGACTATTTGCAATGCAGATCACATTCGACCATTAAATGACAAAGTAACAGTCAAAGCTCCAGAACAAACGAATTATGACATTGAAATAATTTATTATATTGACAGCTCACGCTCAGCAGATGCGGTTACTATTCGAGAAGCGGTTTCCGATGCAGTGGAAGCATACATCATGTGGCAAAAATCCAAAATTGGGCGGGATATAATGCCGTCAGAATTAATAAGACGTATTATGAATGCCGGTGCCCGTAGAGTGGATATCATGTCGCCAAATTATGTGGAGGTGGCGAAAACCAATATTGCGATAGCCGAAACGGTGAACGTGACTTATGGAGGATTGGAAGATGATTAATTTTGAACACGTCAAACTCATCGATCTAATACCATCAAATATGCGTAATGACTCGCGAGTGATTGCTGCAGCTATATCCATCGATCGACAGCTTAAGTTAGTGACTTTAGCCATTCAAAAAGTAGAACTGCTGCATCATATTGATTCGTTACCTTCGAAATGGATCGATCAATTGGCATGGCAATTTCATGTTGATTTCTACGATCAGACTCTACCAATAGGGCAACGGCGTGCGTTAGTTAAAAATTCTTTAGCGTGGCATAAGCGGAAAGGAACGCCTTCAGCCGTACGTGAATTAGTTGAGACTGTATTCCAAACAGGCGAAGTATTGGAATGGTTTCAGTACGGCGGGCAACCATATTTTTTTAAAGTGGTTACATCTGACCCATCTGCAACCGGATCCAAAGCACAGGAATTTCTGGCTGCTGTCAATAGCGTGAAAAATTGTCGGTCATGGCTGGAAGGAGTAGAGCTATCGGAGAATGGGGAAATGAACGTTTATTTGGCGGGCAGTTTGCATAAGGGCGATTACACGACATATGAACAGGTGGGATGAATATGGCAGGTTTTCAGTTTTATTTTACAAATGATGGACAAGTATTGCAGATGAAGGCTCAGGCAGGTGGGAAATTGCAATATACACGTGTGGGAATTGGTTCTGGAATACCGAGTATTCCCATATCCGAGTTAACGAATCTGGTTAAGGAGCAGATGTCGTGTCCGATATCTGATGTTCGTGTAACGTCAAGTGGGAAGGCCGTAGTTTCAACCAGTTTCACAAATCAAGATATTTCAGAACCATTTACACTAAATGAAATCGGTGTGTTTGCTATGGACCCGGACAATGGAGAAGTTCTTTACTGTTATGGATTCGTGACAAATGGTGAAGAAGTCCCGGCTAGTGGTGGGTCATACGTTGTGGAGAAGGTAATTGATATCATCACTTCAGTGGGCAATGCACAGAATGTTTCTGCTTTGATTGATGAGTCTCTTGTGTATTTGACTCGGAAAGATGCGCCAAAGATCATTGTTTCTGACTCTGAACCGTTTCGTAACGACACCAACACATACTGGTATGAAGAGGTAGGTAATGAACTCCAGTTTGGTGAGGGTGGCGGTAGATACCTTCACCGGAGGAATGCAAACTTCGGCAGGCTATCCAGTGACTTTACTGATTTCGTACCATGGTATGGTCTGGTAGAACAAGTTACGGATCCAAACTACGTTATCACGGGTACATCTTCCTTGAAGATTTCTGTTGATTCAGAGGAGAATATGACGTCAGCCGCGCAGCTTAGATTTGTCCATTTTAACCTATCCAAAGCGAAAAATATGCTTGTGCGGTTTTACGTGCCGGAATTATATAACCTTTCGAAATTTCAGATTCGATTATCCAATGTTGCGGGCATGTCTGATTATTTGTTTTGGGAGCAGAGCAGATGGAAGATGGTTCCTGGATGGAATGAAGTGTTGATACCTCTCTCACAGCTTACAGCAGTAGGCACTGCAAATGCGACATTTTTGGAGGACGTACAGACCATTCAGATCAGTGTTACCGGACGAGATACAGCCTATATTGTCTTTGATGCCTTATACATGAATCATGTAGAAGAAGCGAGTGTAATGTTTCATTTTGATGATGGGTGGGAATCACAGTACACGAACGCATTTCCAATCCTTTCCCAGCATGGCTATGTGGGGAATGTTGGAGTTATTAGTGGTTACGTCGGAAGTGGACCTTATATGTCTCTGGACCAGCTTAAGAGATTGTATGAATATGGATGGGACTTGTTCAATCATACTAACACGCATAAAGATTTGACTACTCTTGATTTAGCTGGAATCCGCGATGAACTATTACTATGCAAAAAATTTTTAGAGTCGAACGGACTAGACAGAGCCGCTGACATTGCGGCATACCCCTATGGTTCGATGAATGCGAATGTACTGCGTGTTATGGAGGAGCAAAATTTTCGTCTAGGTCGAACTGTTATGGAAGAAATCGAAGTTGCCCCACCGATTCAACCATATGTTCTGAAATCTCTGAATATATATAACAACACCGAAGATATAGTATACCAGAGAGCTGTGGATCATATTGTCGCTACAGGCGGCACTCTGATGATTTTGCTACATCGAATCGAAGGGAACGGAACGGCCAGCATTGTGTATCCGACGGACAAATTTGAGCAGATGGTTGACTATGTGTTTAACAAAGATGATGTCCGGGTAGTTACGATTTCCGAGTGGGCCAGTACTTACAGGCTATAGATTAGGAGGGGCAGAAACTAATGGCAAAAAATATCGTTATGAAAAAGTGGAATGGCAGTGCTTATGAAGAGCTTTATCCAGTGACCAAAGCTAGGAACGTTATTACCGATGATGGAGCACAAATTGGTTCTGCTTTTCATGATCTGAAGAGCCAGGCAGATGAACACATGGCAGATACGAACAATCCTCATCGAGTTACTACTAGCCAGATTGGGGCGGAAACGCCTGCAGGTGCGCAAGCAAAAGTTAATGCGCATGCAAATATGACAAATAATCCGCACAATGTAACCAAATCTCAAGTGGGTTTGGGGAATGTAGATGACGTAAAACAAGCGCCAGCATCACGAACAATCACAGCAGGGAATGGACTATCAGGGGGTGGCAATCTAACTGCAGACCGTACTATATCATTGGGTACACCAGGAACACTATCAACCACAAGTACGAATAGCGTGACATCTACAAGTCATACACACACTGTGAACTTTCCAGTTATTAGTGTGGCGGGAAAAACGGGCGCAGTGTCACTGGCTAAAGGAGATGTGGGATTAGCAAATGTCCAGAACTATGGTATAGCTACACAAGCTGCTGCCCATGCTGGGACAGCGAACAATGTTTATATGACGCCTCTTCGAACGAAACAGGCAATTGATCAACTAACTGGCGGAGTACCGTTACGTGTGCAAAACGGTCAATTAGAATTTTATGATGGAACGGGGTGGAAGGAAGTGGGTGGAGGCACTGATTGGAGTAAGATGGTTACAAATACTGCGAACTATACCGGTTCTCCCACTGTGATATCTGGAGGATTTGAAGATTTAATTACTATAAATGGAAGAGGGATAGCGACTGATATCCAACTGCTCCTTGATGACCGCAGATATTACTTTACCATCGTTATTGATGGCGTGGAAAAACAAATCAGTTCCAATAGAAGAAGACCTTTTTTTCAAGGAGGATGGCCTGGGGAAGGGACTTCGGGTAGCTATTCTAGAACAGGACTAGTACACATTTCTTCGCCTATCAATTTCAACACACGGTTCATACTAAGAGCCAGGAATTCAGGTCCTAATCTTAACTTTAGTCTAACAGCATCTTTAGTATATGTATTATGAAAAATGAGGAGGTATCAGAATGTCGATAGAAATTATTGATAATACGGTCTGGGAAGTTAGTGTTATCACCAATAATAATACAGGGAATACAATTGAACAGAGAATAAATCGTGGGCCTATTCTGTATTTAAAACTATACACTAACTTAGAAAAAATTCCTGCAGACGACAAAACTAAAGCAACTATCTGTGCAGAAGTGCACCATTACGTAAATGGTTTGAAGAAAGATTTTAATGGAAATATAACTTTTTCGTTTTTGGATTTAGAGGGAGAAGAATATATTAGGGAAACAATCCCCGCGTCTGGAGGAAGAGCATCATTTGATGTAACAAGTGCAGTTAAAGGATCTTTTATAGTTGAAGCATGTACAGATGGATCAATTGGCAGTGGGAGAATGGAGGTGATTTTCGTTGAGCCAGAGGAAGCTTAAGAAAATTTCCTTAAAACCGACACAAGAGCAATTAGAAAAGATGCAGCGAGAAAGTAGAATTAAATATATGCGGGAAAATACTATGGTGTCCCCAAGTGAGAGAGAGGTTTTTCGTTTGCTTTTAGACATGGCAGCAAGACAAAGTGAGATTTATGACCTTTTGAAAAGCCGTCTAAGATAAAAGTGAATAGTTCCGAGAAGTCTGTAAAATGTTCTTAGAAGTACGAGTTGAAAAAGTTTGAACAGATTAATATTAACCAAACATGTCTTCGTTATTACACTAGAGTTGAGCTTATTGGCAAAACAATTCCCCACTTTCTAATGAGGTGGGGAATAAAGACTAAATAACTGCTCGACTCACTTCTCAAAATGATGACTAGTGATTCTCATCTTTCTGTTCAAATAAAACCGGTGCGCATCATGTCTGTGAACACCGGAATCTAAATGCATGGAATCGCACTTTTCGGGTCTGTCAAAGATTTT
>NZ_BOVK01000025.1 GCF_018403685.1 Xylanibacillus composti | reverse complement strand
CCCCCTCCTACTCGATCGTCGGCACACCCATCATCAATGAAAGAATGGGAGAATAGGAGGAGACAGAGACATGGAAGCTGGCAATCACTCGATGAACCCGCAAGCAGGACGCAAGCGGGACAAGCGTCCCATCCTGCGTAATGACTGGGCGCCATTGCTGGAAATGGAGTTTGAGAAGGACTACTATTTGCGCTTGCGGGAATTTCTGAAGCTAGAATATCGGAGTCAGGTCATTTACCCGGAGCCGAAGCACATCTTCAATGCGCTGCATCATACGCCTTATGCCAACGTCAAAGTGGTGATCCTCGGCCAGGACCCGTATCACGGACCGGGACAGGCGCATGGTCTGAGCTTCTCGGTGAGACCGGGTGTCGAGGCGCCTCCGTCTTTGCGCAATATCTTCAAAGAGCTGCAGGACGATATCGGCTGCTCCATCCCCCGCCATGGGCACTTGAAAGCCTGGGCCGCACAGGGAGTGCTGCTCTTGAACACCGTGCTGACGGTTCGGGCGGGGGAGGCGAACTCCCACAGAGGAAAAGGGTGGGAGATGTTCACGGATGCGGTGATGGATCAATTGAATGCGCATCCGGAGCCTATTGTCTTCCTGCTGTGGGGAAGACCGGCGCAGGAGAAGGCGCAGCGCATTACTGCCGCGAGACATCTGCTGCTGAGGGCGCCGCATCCGAGTCCGCTTTCCGCGCACCGGGGATTTTTCGGCAGTAAGCATTTCTCTAAGGCCAACGCCTTCTTGAAGGTGCATGGTCGGGGCGAGCTGGACTGGCGGCTGCCGGATGATGACAGTCAGGAGCCTTAGTCTCACACGACTGGCAATAGGGCAAGCAACAACGTTTCCGAACAAATAGTTCCATTTTTCGATGGAGTCCGCTATAATGTTACCTATCATAACATGATTGGGGGAGGTAACATGTCATTTTGGCGGATTGGAAAGCGGACAAGCAGCAATCCAAAGGCGGATGCCAAGGAAGCGCAGCTGCGTCGATTTGCCCGGGAATCTCAAGTGGTGGCCGACCGGATGCTGGGGGCGGTAGAGGAAGTAGGCGTAACGGTAACCGCTTTGACCGACGTTGCGGATCATTCAGTCGAGCATGAGAACCGTCTGCGGAGCAATGGCACCCAGACGCTGGCGCGTGTGGAGAGCGTGTTCTCCTCTTTGCAGGAGGCCGCTTCTGCGGCAGCCGAAATGACTTCGGCGGCGCAAACGCTGGGCGAGCAATCGGAGGAGACGAATACGCTCGTTTTGGAAGTTGCCCGTTCGCTGCAGCATACCGATCAAGTCATGGAGAAGATGAACGGTGTACAGCAGAAGATGGAAACCAGCATTATGGAATTGACGGAAGAAGCGGGCCGGATTGATGAAATCAATCGCTTTATCCAGGAGGTTGTCTCCCAGACGTCCTTGCTGGCCTTGAATGCGTCGATCGAAGCAGCAAGAGCGGGCGAGCACGGGCACGGATTTTCCGTCGTGGCGCAAGAAATTCGCAAGCTGGCCGACCAGGGGAGCGGTGCTGTAAAACGTTCCTCGGATTTGGTTTCTTCTATTGAAAAAGGAGTCAAAGAAGTCGTGGCTGCAGTAAGGGAAGAACGGGCATCCGTGCAGGAAGGCATCGAGGAAATGCGAACGGTGAAAGACAAGATGGATTGCGTCTTCCTTGGCGTCCAGTCGGTCCACAAGCTGGTCGACCAAGCGCGGCGTTCCAACGAGCAGCAATCCGAGGTGGTATCGCGCATTGCGGACATGCTGCAGGAAGTTGTTGTCCTTGCCAACCAGACGCTGCAGGGTGTCGACCAAGCGGTTTCGCACATGCAGGTGCAGCGGCAGCAAATTCATAAGCTGACCTTGATCCGGGATGAACTGGAACGCGCATCCGGGGAACTGGCAGCGTCCGTGAGGGAGCTGGATTGGCAGGATCATCCGGCCAGCTTGGCGATTGCGGAAGAACAGATGCATGAGTGGATACAAAGCTTGGTGGATGATCACGAGTTGATGCCAATTGACGAGCAGGTGCATGAACGAAAGCTCAAGAGCTTCTTGGAGGCGAATGATGCGATTGAAGCGGTCTGGTCCAATCGAACCGACGGCACGTTTATTTACTCCTGTCCCCCGGCTGGTCTGCTGAACGCCAAGCAGCGGGATTGGTGGCAAAGCGCCATGGACGGGAATATGTATGTGTCGCCGATCTATGTATCGGCGATCACCAAAAAACCGTGCGTGACAGTATCCAAATCGCTAGTAGACGGGGAAGGGAAGACGATAGGCGTGGTAGGGATGGACATTCGAATGGATTAGAGGCGGACGGACAGCAGCCGGACATGCATCTCCTGCTGTTCGCGGAACAATTCCGCCAGCCCTTTTTTCATCTGGGAGTGCTCGTGTGTGCTTAGATGGGGGAAAAGCTCGGGCAGTTCCTCCAAGATTGCTTCTTGCCATCGTGCGCGCATCTGGGCTGACCTCCTATGCCGAGTACTGACTGCTTTTCTTCATTGTATGACAAGCTGTTCGCAGCCGACTATGCGCCGCAATAATTATTTATGCAGACAGCAAGCTAAGCAAAAAGACCTAATCGCCAAGTGCGACTAGGCCTTTTTGCGGCAGGCTGAAAGTCATGATACAGCGTCTGATTTCATAAGCAGCTGCGAGCAGTACTCCATAATTTCTCGTCTGCGTATAATACCAATGAATTTGTCTTGGTCATCCACGACCGGAACGAAATTTTGGGCTATTGCCAGCGTAATCAGGTCCTCAATTTGCGCATTGATGGATACAGATTTGTTTTGAAGTCGGCAAGGGATTTCCTTCAGCTTCTTTCTGTTGATCGAAGCGATATTCATGTCCGGCGTATTCTTCAACGCCCACAACAGGTCTCCCTCCGTAATCGTTCCGACATATCTTCCTTCATCGTCCAGCAGGGGAACGGCGCTGTAGCGATGGTATTCCATGCGCTCCAAGGCTTGACGCACTGTGGATTCGGGCGTCAGACAGACAACGTCCTTTTTGGGCAACAGAAAAAAAGCGATATTCATGCTGTTCCTCCTTAACTCCTCTCTCCCTTAGTATACCACGCCCCCTATTATGAGATCGAGCGCGCATAAGGGGGAAAGGCTGCCAGCGGCCGCCTGGTTGTGCCGACATTCGTTTCAACGGCAGCCTGAACGGGTAATAACCTTTATAAGAATGCGGAAGAGGTGAAGCAGGTGAAGTTTCAAGTTCGCACGGAAGAAACGGAGCAGAAGATCACGATCGTTGCGGAAGGTGAGCTCGATTTATCTACGGCACCTAAACTGACAGAAGTCATCGGCCAATCCGTAGGGCGAACGGACAAGTTGCTCGAGATGGATCTGGGCGCTCTTCAGTACATCGACAGCACCGGGCTCGGGGTCATGATTTCTATGCTGAAGGAAAGGGATCGGTTGAATGCGGGGGTAGCCATTTCCAATATTCCTCCCAAAATCAAGCGGTTGTTTGATATAACAGGGGTGAGCCGGTTTCTCGGGGGTTCTCGGCAGTGAGGCGAAGTCGAACAGTAACGGAAAGGAAAGAGGGAATATGCTGGTGTTGAAGAACAAGATGGTGATGTTGGAGATTCCAGCAGAAGCGGCATATATCGATGTCGTGCGCTATACCTTATATGGCATTGCTGCCAATATCGGTTTTTCCTATGAAGCGATCGAAGACATGAAGGTTGCCGTATCCGAAGCGGTGAACAATGCGGTGCTCCATGCCTATCCGGGCAATGACGCCCAGAAAGTCGATGTCCGGTTCGAACCTTTTGCTGAAGGAATGAAGATTACCGTCAAGGATTATGGCGCCAGCTTCGATGCCGGAGCGGCAACCTCCCATGCCCAGCCTGTAACGGAAAGCGACATTCAGCAGGTTGTCGAGGGAGGACTTGGCATCTACTTGATGCAGGCGCTGATGGATGAGGTGCAAGTAATCAGTGAAGAAGGGACGGAAGTGATTCTGACGAAGTTTTTGAAATAATGGGAGAGTTGATTCGCGATGAAGGACGATCTGAATGATCTGAACAGCAGGATTGCGCAATTGCAACAAGGGCACAACGAAGAATTGGCGACCAGGCTGCTGCGCCAGTTCGAAGCTATGGTCAAAATGAGCGCACATAAGTTATCCTATAATCGTAACGAGTTGTTCGAGGATCTGTTCCAGGTGGGCCAGATGTCGCTGTACCAGTCGCTCCGGCAGTTTGACCCGGCCAAGGGTGTGCCCTTCGAAGCGTATGCAATGAAAAGCATGATCGGACATATGAAAAACTATCTTCGCGATAAATCCTGGTACATTCAGGTGCCGAGACGAATCAAGGAAAAGGGTGCAAAGGTTCAAAAAACGATCGAAGCCATGACAGGGCGCTTGGGACGTTCGCCAAATATTAAAGAAATTGCTGCCGAGCTCGATTTGACCGAACAGGAGACGGTGGAGATCTTGGCGGGCCGGGACTATTACCGGCCGGTATCGCTGGATGTTCCGGTCAAAGACGAAGAAGGCACGACCTTGCGAGGCGATCTGATTGCAGCGGCCAATGACGATTTCCGCCATCTGGAGGATCGGTTGGTCCTGGAGGAAGCGATGCAGGCGCTTGACGAGGTGGAGCGTCAGGTGCTGGAGCTTCTCTTCCAGCAAGGGCTCTCCCAGAGGCAGGTAGCTTCCAGGCTGGCGATTTCGCAGATGAGCGTATCCCGCATGCAGAAGCGCGCTGTCCAGAAATTGAAGGACCGATTAAAGTAATGATCCCGGGGTGAAGGAGATTCCGCCTTACATGGATAAGCAATGGATAGAGCGGTATGAGCGTATGCTTGAACAGTATTTACATACCCAGGAGGAGCAGGTGCTGGATCAAGCAAGGGAAATTTCCAGAGCATTTATGAGCAGTCAGATTGGTTTGGAGGAAGCGATCGGCCTCCATCTGGATGTAACCAGCCGGCATGCGGAGCTGCCTCTCATCTGGAGGAAGTCCTTCCAATTTCTCATTGAGTTCGTGGTGTACTATAGTGTTGCTTTCCGGGAAAGGGAGGAGCTGATCCGCAGCCGGACACAGCTGCTCGAGGAGCTGACGCTCGCCGCGGATGTGCAAAAGTCCCTGCTCCCGAATTTGGACAATCTGGTCATGCCCGAAGGTACGGAGATCGGGGTAGTCAGCGTGGCGGCTCGAAAGGTGAGCGGAGATTTCTATAATGTTCTGCCTACGGAGCGGGGAGTCAAGCTGCTGGTTGCCGATGTAGCCGGCAAAAGCATGCCGGCCGCGATTCTCATGTCGACCATCAAATTTACGATGGACAGCGTGCTGGTTCACTCCCACAACCCGCACATGGCGCTGCAGGCGCTGAACCGGTTTATCGTGCAAAACAGCGAGGCCACGATGTTCATTACGATGTTCTGGGGCAAGTATATGCAGGACAAGGAACGGTTCTACTATTCAAGTGCGGGGCATGAACCGGCCTTATTATATAAGGCGAAGTACAACCGCTTTCGCGACATTCGCACAGACGGGGTGGCGCTGGGGTTGTCCACGCGCTTCACTTACAAAACCCGCAGCGTGAAGCTCGAGCCCGGCGATTTCGTCATGATGTATACGGACGGCGTCACCGAGAGCCGTGAGCCTGATGTCATTGACAACAACCAGAAGCTTCGCCGCTGGCTGAAGGACATTGATTTGACGCAAAGCGCTCAAGCCATTGTGGAGGAGCTCCACCGCTATGTGGCTGCAGACAACGGCTATGTCACACCTGATGATCAAACCTTGTTGCTGTTCCGGCGTACCGCACGCTGAGCCCGGCGGTTTAGCGGAAGGCTCCGCAGCTTGCGGCCGGACTTCTGAGAATGGTGGGAACTAGTGGGCGGCCAGTATCCAGTTGGTCGTGATCTCGGACGGGGTCCAGACGGACGAGGTTCAATCGGTTCAATCGGTCACACATAGCGGGAAAAAGTGGATTTATTTCGCCAAAGGAGAAATTTGGATCGAATTAGCGGGGAAATGTGGTCTTATTTGCTGCGCAGATGCTGAATGGCGTCGATTTGGAGCGGGATAAATCCACTTTTTTACCTTATTTGCTGTTGGAACCGATCAAGCTCCAGTATAAGACCATATAATTCCTTTATTCGGTTCCTAAGGGAGGATTTGGGGGGGTTCACGAGCAGTGCCTCCGTAAATTCAAAGTAACTGCTGCTTCGCACTCCTTCTATCGTTTCGTAGCGAGCTCTAAACATACGTTTTTCCTTCCAAATGAGTCTGGTCCAGTCTTCCTGCCCTACTCTCCTGTACAAAACACCATCTTCCTCCTTTATTTCGATCGAGTACGGCAAGGTGTGATGATTCCCCTTCGTAGTAATGAGCAACGCTCTATTTCAACTTCTTCTATCTCCAAGTGGCGCATTGCCTCATATGTGGCGCATTTCCATAATTCCGGCCTTCAATTGATCCAGTGGTGATGCCTCATATATCCTGCTTCATCTTCATAGCAGGTGCCGCACGGCGTGACGATTTGCCTGCCTATCGGCTGCCGCTTCGAGTTTTTTACTTCACTCTGTCATGTCATCGTAGCTGGCGCTGAGTTTCTCATGGCTTCACAAGAGGAGCTTGCCCTACTTCATGTCATTCTCGTATACTTCTTGCCGCGAATTTGCTCTTCTCCTATTCGTTTGCTCGAGGAAGCGGGCGGAAGCTAAAATCCCTAGTAGTTAGTAGTTAGTAGTTAGTAGTTAGTAGTTAGTGGTTATAAGGTAGGTGGTTGGTGGCTTGGGCTAGTGGCTAAGTGGTCAGTAGAGGTTGGGCAGCAGCCTGTGGCTTTTGCTCTCCTTCCTTCGAAATTCCGGAATAGGTTGCTACTGCTCGTCTGCTGCTGGGTGCCGCAACCGAATGCGAATGGAGCGTGCTTTGAACGGAGTACAGGATATTGCACAATATTCAGGGGAGGGGTAGAGTAAAAGGACAGCATAGGATAAGGGAGACGGACACCAGTGGCAGCAGAGCATAGGCAGATTCGCAATATCGGCATCTTCGCTCACGTGGATGCCGGGAAAACAACGACAACCGAACAAATTTTGTTCCACAGCGGAAGGACGCGCGCGCTGGGCAGTGTGGACAATGGCACCGCACAAACCGATTGGCTGGACGTGGAGCGGGAGCGGGGGATTTCGGTGCGCGCCGCTGTCACACGCTTTGACTGGCAGGGTATGACGGTGAATATTATCGACACGCCGGGCCATGTCGACTTCGTGGCGGAGGTGGAGCGGTCGCTGCGCGTCATGGACGGCGCGCTGCTGGTCGTATCGGCCGTCGAGGGCGTACAGGCGCAGACGGAGGTAATCTGGCAGGCGCTGCGAGACCGCGGACTGCCAACGATCATCTTCATCAACAAGCTCGACCGGGTCGGGGCGGACCCGCAAAGGGTGTTAGATGAAGTGAAGAGGCTGTTGACGGATAGGGCTGCGCCGATTCAAGCGCCTATGGGAGCGGAAGATGCTTACACCGGCAATCTGGCGCTGCTTGAGCTATTGCAGGATGCGCTGCTTCCTGAAGCGGAAGCCTTCGAAACGCAGCTGATTGAGACGGCAGCCGAGCAGGATGAGCAGCTGCTCGAGCGGTACTTGAACGATCAGCCGATCGCGAGGGAAGAGCTCGCCGCCCTCGTCTGGTCGCTAACGCGGCAGGCGCGTCTGGTGCCGGTGTTGTTCGGAGCAGCCAATCGAGGCATCGGTGTGGAAGCTTTGATGGACGCGATGGTGATTGGGGTCCCGGAGCCTCAGGGAGACATGCAAGCGCCTGTGTCGGGCGTCGTCTTCAAGCTGGAGCGAGATCCGGCAATGGGCAAGTTGGCCTATGTTCGCCTGTACAGCGGTACTGTCCACAACAGGGAGTCTGTGCGCAATGCGACACAAGACATCGAGGAGAAGGTGACCCAAATCCGTAAGATCGACGGGCAGCGCGCGGAGGATGTCGGGGTGCTGGCAGCGGGCGATATTGCTGCGGTATGCGGCTGGAATCGGGTGCGCATCGGCGATGTGATCGGCGATCCGGCCCACGTGCCGGAGGCGCCCCGAATGGCCGTGCCGCTATTGACGGTGCAGGTTCGCTGGCGCAGCGAAGCCGATTATCCTGCCGTTGTAGCCGCGCTGCAGGAGCTGGCGGACGAGGACCCGCTGCTCGACCTGCAGTGGCTGCAGGGACAGAGAGAGCTGCACTTGAAGGTGATGGGGCCGATTCAAGTGGAAGTGCTTTCCCATATTATGCGCAGCCGCTTCGGCCTCGAGGTAGCGTTCGATCCGCCATCGGTTATCTATAAGGAAACGCCTGCCGGTGTCGGGGAAGGCTACGTGGCTTATCTGACGCCGAAGCCCTGCTGGGCGATCCTTCGCTTCCGCATAGAGCCGTTGGAGCGGGGAAGCGGTCTGCAGTATTCCTCAATCGTACGGACAGACCGGCTGCTCGAGAGCTATCAGAATGAAGTGGAAAGGCGCGTCCCCGAGGCGCTGCAGCAAGGGCTGCGCGGCTGGGAGGTGACCGATCTGCGGGTGACGCTGATCGAGGGGGAGCACCACGTATGGCATACGCATCCGCTGGATTTCGTTGTGGCGACACCTATGGGCATCATGGATGGACTCAACCGGATTGGGACGAAGCTGCTGGAGCCGATGCTGCGCTTCCGCATTTCCGTTCCGGAAGAAGTGGGCGGCAGAGTCATGAACGAATTGCTCGGCATGCGCGGTCGCTTCGACACGCCCGTTGTCCGGCAGGAGCGCATGGAGCTGGAAGGCGAGCTGCCGGTGGCTACCTCCCTGGACTTTCCGGCACGCTTCGGCTCGATGACCAAGGGGCGCGGCGTGCTCTCCACATTTTTCGCGGGTTATCAGGAATGTCCGCCCGATGTGGAGGCAGAGCGGCCTCGCGTCGGCGTCAATCCGCTGGATCAGGCGAAATATATTTTGGCCGTGCGCAGCGCGATCACATCCTCATAAGCGGGCGGAAGCCGCTTGGGCACCGTGAACAGGGCGGACGGGAGTAAACGATTGGAGCTTTGTGGCGCATGCCGTTTGTGGTAAAGTGAGAGAAAACGGCTGAGTTCCGCAAATCATCAGTTGCGCGAGGCTGCCGGGGAGAACAGGGGGAATTCTTTTTGCTGCTAGGGATAGATATTGGAACAACGAATATGAAAGCCGGGTTATTTGCGCTGGACGGCACACAGGTTGCCGCGGCAAGCAGGCCTACGCCGGTGCACACGCATCCGGAAGGCTTCGCCGTATACGATCCGGAGGAAATGTGGCAGACGGCGCTGTCTGCAATGGAGGAAGCGTTGGAGAAGGCCGGTCATCCGGCTGTGGCTTCCATTGGCATTACCAGCATGGCGGAAGCAGGATTGCTGGTGGATCGGACAAGCGGGTCGCCGCGCTCGCTGTTTCTGCCGTGGTACGAAACGTGCTCCGTTCCGCAAGCGGAGCGGATCGAGCGGGAAGCAGACGTGTACGAACGCTTTACGAAGAGCGGCCTGCATCTGAGCTTCAAGCATGGATTGCCGAAGCTGCTGTGGCTGAAGGAGCGGGATGCGTCCTCCTTCGACAATGCGGTCTGGCTGTCGGCATCGGGCTATATCGCTTATCGGCTGACGGGGCAGTTCGCCTTCGACTACTCACTGGCAGCGCGCACCTATGCCTTCCGGATAGATACGAAGGAATGGGATCAGCCGTGGATTCGGCACTTCGGCATCGATCCGGCCATCTTCCCGGAGGCGCACCCTGCGGGCGCAACGGTCGGCAAGGTACAGACCGGGATTGGCCGTCTGCAGCCCGGTACGCCGGTGGGCATTTCCGGGCATGACCATGTGTGCGCCGCGCTGTCGGTAGGAGCAATCGAGCCTGGAGTCGTCTATGATTCCATGGGGACGGCCGAGACGCTGGTCGGCACCTTCCCGGAAAGGCCGTTAGGCCGGAGGGAATATGAATCGGGCTTGTCTTACGGCTGTCACGTGGCGCCGGGCCATTACTTCTGGATGGGCGGCAACTCTGCGTCAGGCGGCTCGGTGGAATGGTGGCGCACACAGCTGGGAGACGAACCTGTTCGCTATGAGGAGCTGCTGCGTTGGCTGGATGAAGGGAATGCGCAGCCGAGCGGCATGCTCTATTATCCTTACTTGAGCGGAAGCGGCGCGCCTTCGCCGGATGCCCGCGCGAAGGCGGCGCTGATCGGCTTCACCAAGCAGCACAGCCGCCGCGATTTGATTCAGGCTGTGCTCGAAGGCACTGCGTATCAGCTGGAAGCGATCCGGCGGGAGGCCGAGGCGATTGGCGGATTTCCGATACGCCGGCTGCTTGTAGTCGGGGGCGGGACACGCAATCCGCATTGGCTGCGAATCAAAGCCGATATAGTGAATTGCGAGCTGTTAGTTCCACCGGTGGAGGAAGCGACGATGCTTGGCGCGGCTTTGACATCTGCGGCAGGCGCCGGCGTCTACGGCTCGATTGAGGAAGCGGGCGCCGCTGCCCTGCGCAGGGAAGCGCAGCTCATTCAGCCCGATCCGGAGCGCCATGCGCATTATCGCAAGCTCTATGAGGAGGGCTATGCCGCCCTGCAGCCTGCGCTTCGCGAGTTCTACGGCAAGTTCGCGTAAGGCGCCGAGTCGGTGAGTATGCGGAATGCCGATTTGACGCGAGGAGGAGCGAGCGCCGATCGCGCCATGAATCCGCGCCGCGCAGCAGGCTGGCAGGGGGAAGCGCCGAAGCCTGCTGCACGCTGCGGACTCATTCTGGCAGGCGGCCGCAATACGAGGATGGGCGGCAAGCTGAAGCCGGCGCTGACGTTCTCGGGAGAGACAGTGCTGGAGCGTATTGTCGGGGCGATGGCCGAACTATGCGGACATATTTATGTAGCAGTTGCGGCCGACACGCCCGTCTCGCAGCTGCAAATAGAGGAAATCGAGCAGCGCATTGGCGTTCCCCTGATTGTCCGGACAGATCGGCTTGCAGACATAGGCCCGCTTGGCGGCATTGTGAGCGCCCTTCACGAGGGGAGGCAGGAGCCTGCTGAAGCGGTATGGGTATCGGCGGGCGACATGCCGTTTGTCTCAGCGGCTGCGGCAGCACGGATGCTCGCCGATCTGCGCGGCGAGACTGAGGCGGTGGTGCCGGACGTTGAAGGAAGACGCCAACCGCTGCAGGCGGTCTATCGCACCAGGGCGCTCTGCGAAGCCGCGAAGGTTTGTATAGCCCGCGGCGACCGGAGCATGGCGCGGCTGCTCGCGCAGCTCCGCGTCACCTATTTGAACGATGCGGCGTGGGATGCGGCGGGAATTGCGAAACGGTTCGTGCGCAATGTGAACACGCCGGAGGAGTACGAACGTGCATTAGAAGAAGAAAGACGGGAAGCGGAAGGCTTCGCAAGCGAAGAGGAACAAAGGAAAGGGGCTGAATAGGATGGGGTGGATGGACGCGATCGTGGAGGAGAAAATTCGCGAAGCGATGGAAAAAGGGGACTTCGACCAATTGCCGGGTTCGGGCAAACCGCTTCCCCCTGACGATGCTGCTGGCGTTCCGCCAGAGCTCCGGCTCGGCTTCAAGCTTCTCAAGAATGCGGGTATGCTTCCAGAGGAGATGCAGCTGCGTAAGGAGCTGATAACGCTGGAGGAGCTGCTCGCCTGCTGCAAGGATGAATCGGAGCGCAGTAAGCTTCGCGATGAGCTGTCCGTGAAGCGGCTGCGTTATGAAGCGCTCATGGGGAGGAGAGGCTGGCAGAGCTCCGAGGTGTATGCCCAGTACGGCCCAAAAATGCGGGAGAAGCTAACCGCATCAGACGAGTGAGCAGGCAGCGGAATGCGGCGGCGGGTGCAAGCGGAATGCGGGGTGTGATAGCGAGATAACTCGAAATGTTCAGACATCCGCTGCTTTGATGAAAAAAGCTCAGTTTCCCGTTATGCGTGCAGGCTGCCGAAGGTCGAGGACTCTGCTATAATAATCGGAAAGCAGGCTGCGCAAAGTGTTCGAAGGGGGGAAGCAAATGGCCAGACAATTGATCGACCGTTTCGGTCGCGTGCATGACTACTTGCGGATATCGGTAACGGATCGCTGCAACCTGAGATGCGTATATTGCATGCCGGCCGAGGGCATGGAGTTCGAGCCGGATTCCAATATTTTGACGTATGAGGAAATTGCCGAGGTTGTGCGCGTGCTTGCGCGGATGGGCGTACGCAAGCTGCGCCTGACCGGAGGCGAGCCGATGGTGCGCAAGGAACTGGAAAAGCTGGTCGAGATGCTTGCCGCCATACCGGGAATTGAGGATATCGCATTGACCACGAACGGCATTTTCTTCGCCGCCAAGGCAGATAGGCTGAAAGCAGCGGGACTGACGCGGATCAACATAAGCCTGGATTCCTTGAAGCCGGACCGTTTTGCAGCCATAACCAGAGGCGGAGATGTTCACCGTGTGCTGCAGGCTTTGGACGCGAGCTTTCGCATCGGCCTGTCGCCCATCAAGCTGAATGTCGTGCTGATGAAAGGTGTGAACGACGACGAAATCGACGATTTCTTGCAGATGTCTATCGACAAGCCGGTCCAAGTTCGGTTCATTGAATATATGCCGATCGGTCACAGTGATGACGGGTGGAAGGGGAAATACTTGCCCCTGTCTACGGTGCTGGAACGCTGCAAGGAACGCGGTTGGGAAATAGAGCAGAATGGCCAGGTATACGGCAACGGACCTTCGCAAGATTACCGGATTGCCGGAAGCCGGGGCGGATTTGGGTTAATCCATCCGGTGAGCGACCATTTCTGCCAGACGTGCAATCGGCTTCGCTTGACGGCTGACGGCAATATCAAGCCCTGCCTGTATTGGAATGATGAGTTTAACGTGCGCCGCTACATCGGGAACGATGAGGCGCTTGAAGAGCTGTTCCTTAAGGCGCTGGACATCAAGCCGGAAAATCACGAAATGGCCAATGCCTTGAATGGCGAGGCCCAGTCGCATTTGCCGACCGTCCGGAGAATGTCCCAAATTGGCGGCTAGCCCTTTGCATGGAGATAAGGTGTGATAAAAAAAGCGGGGCCCAATGTATAGGAAGCAGGGGAAGGAGCGGCGCAACGTGTCCAGACCGTTGATCATCCAAGTAGTCGGTTACAAGCATACGGGAAAAACAACGATGATTTGCAAGCTAATCGAACAGCTGCGTTCAAAAGCCCTGCGGGTTGCGACCGTTAAGCACGATGCGCATGATTTCGATATTGACCGGGAAGGAACGGATACATGGCGCCATGGACAGGCGGGGGCTTCGGCGGTGGCCATAGCCTCTCCTTATCGCACGGCTGTCATGCGCAGCGAAGCGCAGCCGCTCCAACGCGGTTCTATTGGCGAGCGGGAACAGCTCGAGCGTCTGCTCTCGCTGCTGGGAGATGTGGATGTCATTGTGATAGAGGGCTATAAAGCTGCTGGCTATCCGAAAATTCTGCTTATCCGGGAACCGGAGCATTGGCGCTTGCTGCATGAATTGACGTCTGTCTGTGCGGTCGTGTATTGGCCGGAGGCGGAGCCGCCTCCATCGGTCACGGGCAACGTCCAGCCCTCCTTGCTGCTTGTCCCTCTTGCCGACGCGCACGGTTCATCCTTGAATCGGCTGTTGGCGTCAGTCCAGGCGAACGCGAGCAAGGAACTGCAAGGAAACGAGGGGGAGGCATGAAATTCAATCGCAGAGCAGTGTCTGTAGAAGAGGCTCAGAGGCGCGTGCTCTCCTGCGCTTCAGAGCTGGATACCGAGCAAGTCGCCTTGGAAGAGGCGTGGGGAAGATGGCTGGCCGCGGATATCCAGGCGGATCATCCTGTTCCGCATTTCCCCCGATCCGGCATGGATGGCTACGCGCTTCGCGCCTTGGATACGGCTGGGGCTTCCCCTGCCTCGATGGCGGAGCTGGAAGTGCTGGAGACCATTGCATGCGGGCAACTGCCAACCCGAAAGCTGGGCAAGGGACAAGCGTCGAGGATCATGACCGGCGCTTGCGTGCCGGAGGGAGCGGATGCGGTCGTTATGCTGGAGCAGACGAACCGGCGCGACAGCGGTCCGGCTTCGGCAGGCGACAAGGTCGGCGTGAAGAGGGAAGTGCGGCCGGGCGAGAATATCACGCCTGTCGGTTACGAGATTGAGCAGTCCGAGACCGTCCTGCGCAAGGGGGAACGCATAACGGCAGGCGAGGTTGCTGTGCTGGCCACATTCGGCCATGCCGCTGTGCCTGTATACCGCCGTCCGAAGGTGGCGATCATCTCCACCGGCACGGAATTGCTGCAGGTGACCGAGGCCATACAGCCAGGCAAGATCCGCAACAGCAACAGCCATATGATTGCGGCGCTTGTGCGTGAGGCCGGAGCGGTTCCCGTCCTCTTCCCTCCTTTGCCCGATCATGCAGAAACGGCGATAGCCGGCATGGAAGAGGCATGGAGTCAGGCAGATCTGATGATTACCACGGGCGGCGTGTCGGTAGGGGATTATGACATATTGACAGAGTGGTTTGCCGCATGGCCGCATGAGGATAACGGTTCGGCAGGACGTCGTGTGCTGTTCAACAAGGTTGCGATGCGGCCCGGCAGTCCGACTACCGCCGCAGTAAGCGAAGGGAGGCTGCTCCTGGCCTTGTCAGGCAATCCCGGCGCTTGCTTCGTCGGCTACAAGCTGTTCGCCGAGCCAGTCCTGCGCGCCATGCAAGGAGCGGCAGCGCCAGTCCCGCGCACGTGCCGGGCTGTGCTGGATGTGTCCTTCCCGAAGCCGTCGCCGTTCCCGCGTTATGTGCGGGCCTGCGGCCGCATAGAGGGAGGGCAGCTGCGGGTTGCGCCGGCTGGGCCTGACAAATCAAGCATGCTGAAGACCGTGAAGGACGGAACGGGGCTGATCCTGATTCCCGCTGGCGGGAGCGGCGCTGTTGAAGGCCAGTTGGTCGACTATATTGATTTTGCCATGCAGAGGTAAGACCGCTTAACCGCGCGGCAGCGTGACGCAGACGCGGGTGCCGCTACGGGCATCGGGGCAGCGGTCGGCTGCAGCGCGGCTTTTTATATCAATGTCTCCGCCATGGAGGCGGATGATTTGCATAGCAATGGCCAGCCCTAGCCCCGCCCCGCCCGTTGCGCGATTGCGGGATGGCTCCACGCGGTAAAACCGTTCGAAAATATGGGGCAGCTCGTCCTCAGGAATGCCGATGCCCTTGTCCTCCACGCAGACCACCACATGATGATCATGCTCGACTAGCCGGATATGCACGGGAGCGCTGCTGTATTTCACTGCATTGTCCAGCAAGATCACGAGCAGCTGCTTCAGCAGTTCCTCGTCCCCTCTTACACGGGGCCCATTCATGGATTCGGAAGGCTCCTCGTTCCGCACGCCTGATGCGGATGGCTGCTTTCCGCGGTGCAACCGCTTGATGCCGGGAAGAGCGGATTTAGCCGGCTTGCTCCCGCTTCCGGACGCCGTGGTCCGGTCGCTTGACCAGTCCAGGGTTATCTCCCTGTTGAAGGCGCGGCTCAGCGTCTGGCGGACTGATTCCGCCAGAGGCAGCAGCGGAATGCTGCGGAATATCTGAGCCGATTCGTCCAAAGCCGCCAGTTTCATGAGCGACTGATTCAAGGAACGCAGACGTCTCGTTTCGCTCAGGATCGCTTGAACAGCCTCTTTTCGAATCTCTTCCTTCTCATGTCCCCATCGCTCCAAAAGCTGCGCATAGCTTTCAATGACAGTGAGCGGCGTTCGCCACTCGTGGGAAGCGTCTGCGACGAACTGCCTCTGCTTCCGGTCATTCTCTTCCAGACGGTCGATCATCTGATTGAAAGCTCTGCCCAATTGGCCGAATTCATCCTTGCGGGTTGCAAACGAGCCGCCAAGCCGCTCGAACGAGCCGCTCTGCTGTATATGCCGCATCGTGGAGAGCAGCTGGCCGACAGGTTTGAAAATGAGCAGACTGTAGAGGAAACTGCCGAACACTGCGAAGATGCCCGCGCTGATCGTGGTCAGCAATAGCGCGGTAATCAAGCCGCTTAGGTAGTTTTCCAGCACCCTCATGCGTTTGCCGAGCTCCAACACGCCGACTTGAACCCCTTCCTGGCGAATCGGAACCTGAATGAACAGTTGGCGAATGCCGTTGTCCCGGGAGATGTGCGTGTGGTAGGTCGTTCGATATTTCACAGGATGCTGGGCAAGCAGTTCCCCATCCCGCTGAATCTGAAGCCGCAACCGTCCATCCGATCCGATAATGCGGACGATCGAATCGGACGACAGCGCTTCTTCGATCAACCGGGGATCGTCCCAATTGGCCGGGTCCTTGACCATAGGGTTGCGCAGCACGATCTGGGCGCGGTTCCAGAGCAGCTCGGTCTCGCTTCGGACATTGATGCGCACAAAATAAAAGTAGACGAACAGGTTGAACAAGGCGATCATGCCAACCATCCAAATAAGCGAGAACAGCACAAGACGCGTCTTCAATTTCATGGGCCTTCGGCTCGCGTCGACAGCATATAGCCTACGCCTCTGCAAGTATGTATCAACTTGGGATGAAAGTGCCGGTCAAGCTTCTGGCGGAGGTAGCGGATATATACATCGACTATGTTGGTGTCGCCTACGTAGTCATAGCCCCAGACGTCCTGGATGATTTGTTCCCGGGACTGCGGCTCGTCTTCATGCCTCAGCAGGTGCAGCAGCAGCTCGAATTCCTTGGGCGTCAGCGCGATTGGCGTGCTGTCTCGCTCTACACGTCGCTGAGCCAGATCCACAACCAAATCGGCGACCTGCAGCACAACAGAAGAATCAGCTTGTTCCCGAAACGCTTGAATGAGGTTGCGAATCCGCGCCAGCAGCACTTCAATGGCGAAGGGCTTGGTGACGTAATCATTGGCTCCCCGATCCAGGCCGTTGACAATATCCGGGACGGAATCGCGGGCAGTGAGCAAAATGACAGGCACACGCAAGCCGGCCTGGCGAATCCGGCGCAGCACCTCGATTCCGCTAAGCTCGGGCAGCATAATATCGAGCAGGATGAGATCCCATTGCCGCCCGGAAAGCGCAAGCTCCAGGCCGCTGCGTCCGTCCGCCGCCAGTGTGGCTTGATACCCTTCGTGCTCCAGCTCCAGCATGAGCACCCTGGCTATTTGTTCTTCGTCTTCGATAATCAAGATGTGTGCGTCCATGCATGTAGTTTTTCCTTCGGCATCCGTCTTATACCAGATGCATGGGCATAGACATGGACGGAAAGCGCAAGATGTCTCCGCATGAAGCGGCGTGCTTAGATGACGCGCCGGGCTGTATTGTAATGGCGATTCCAGTATCCGCTGTTCAGGTTGGAAATGGTGACACCGGGCTTACCGTAAGTATGCAAGATCTTCCCGTTTCCGATATAGACGGCTACATGGGATACCGGAACTTTGAAAAAGACCAGATCGCCGGGCTGCAGGTTGCCTCTGGCCACCCAATAGCCGGAATGAGCTT
The DNA here is from genome assembly GCF_018403685.1 of Xylanibacillus composti. Lineage (NCBI taxonomy): Bacteria > Bacillati > Bacillota > Bacilli > Caryophanales > Paenibacillaceae > Xylanibacillus > Xylanibacillus composti. The sequence goes on along the minus strand of NZ_BOVK01000025.1, from coordinate 84,490 downwards.
GACTGCGGGAAGTGCGCGGCAAGGAAATGCCGTTCGCCTTGAAGATATACTGGACAAAGGACGAGCAGTCAAATTGGTACGTTACACCGGATCTAGCTCCGAACTTATAAGGCGTTCCCATATAGGCGGAGCCGGTGGAAATGATATGCTGCGCTTTAACGGATTGGGAATAGGAAGCGGCTGCAGCAGGCTCGGCCGGGATGGCGAGCGAAGCCGACAGCAGAGATAGGCTGAGGCCGGTAGACAGCAAGACACGCTTGAACAGAGATGATGACAATGGCATATGGATGAATCCTCCTTGAATGGTCGTTCACCGAACCCAACACCGATTACTGGAAAAGCGAGATGGGAACTCGTCCGATAAATGCGGCTGCCCTCGTAAGTCCGGATTGATGAGATTGCTTTGCAGGGCACGTTATTCACTATAGCACGGTTGGAAATTCCACAATATTCATCCGCATACACAAACAGGCGCCACGGCTGCAAAAGCGAGGGATTCTTAGAATTTGATGAGAATTTTCTTCTTGAGTCATCTGTTGGCAGTGTAGTATGATTATTGGTTTCTCTTCCTTTGGGGACGGCAGTGATTTGCCGGGGCAAGGCAGCAGCGGTTGAGGGATGGCAAAAAGAGGAAGGGGCGAAATATGTCAAAAAAGAAGGGAAAATGTCATTCTGCGTCGAAGTGCCAAGCATGTATACCGCAATAGGGAAAAGCGAAAACATCAAGAGTAATTACGGAATGAGGCTATACTATGCGGCGCCTTTCAAGAAATTTCATTTCCAAGTGGATCATTGTTGTTGTTCTATGCTGCGTGAGCATGCCGGATACGGAAGTCTGGGCGGCTCATGACAGCAGCGTATCCCGCCTGGCAGATTGGGAGGTGCGCTACGGCGATTCCCCCTTCACGCCGGAAGGGATACCCCTGTGGACGCAAGATCATGGAAGCTGGAATGCGCTTCCCGAAACGGCCATTCCCCAGTTCGCGCATGCGGACTATCAAGGACGCTATGTCTGGTTGAAGACGAAGCTGCCGGAGGAACAGTTGCGAGATCCGGCCTTGTCTGTGCAAGTCCATGAGCACTTTGAGCTGTATCTGGGCAGTGAACGGATTTATACCTTCGGGGAGCCCGAGAAAGGCGATGCCTCGCGATTTCACGGAACACCGGTGCGCATCGTGTCGCTGCCTCAATCGGCGGCAGGGGAAACCCTCTATCTTCGCATATATGCCAGCCGAAGCTATACCGGATTGATGAAGGCGATGGAATGGGGAGACCATTCTTCCTTTCTGCTGCGGGAACTGCGAAAAGACGGGAAAAAGTGGATTTTCGGCTGGATGTTTATTTTCGTTGGCGCAGTCGGTCTGTATTTGCACTTTAGGAGCAAGAACAGGCCTTTTTTTCGTTCGTTCGGGATTTTTACGCTGGCGATCGGGACTTACAGCATCTGCAGAACGGATTCCCTCATCTTCTTCGTCAATCACCCGATCATCATGCTGTATATGGAATTGCTGGCGTTGTTTATTGCCGTGATTGCCCTGCTGCAGTGGATAGAAGATATGTTCGGCTCGGGGCGCTTTAAGATCATTCGGCGGTTGTGGCAAGCGCTGCTCATCGCGGATATAGGCTTGCTCGCATTGGCGGCGCTGCAATGGATCGATACCCCTCTGGTTCTGTTCGTGGAGCAGGTGCTGATTTTGTCATTCATGTCGATCGGCTGGCTGCATCTGTTCCTCGCCTGGAGAAAGCGCAGAAAGCACGCGGGCATTGTAATGCTGGGAATCTTGATTTTTTGCGTCACAGCTTTACTGGATATGCTGGACAACATGGTCCTCCAGCATATTCAATTTCCTTCCTTCACCTATATAGGGGCAACGGTCTTCGTATTCCTGTTGCTTCACGCCTTGCTCAAGCAATTCATCGACATGAGCGAGCGCGTGAAGGAGCAGGAGAAGCTGACGCTGATTGGCAAGCTGGCTGCGGGTGTGGCCCATGAGGTGCGCAATCCGATCACAGTCATCTCGGGCAATCTTCAGTTGATGCAGCGCAGACCCGATTTTCGGCCGCCCATAGATGTGATGCTCGGGGAAGTCCAGCGGGTGGACCAAATCATGCAGGAGTTTCTGCTTATGGCAAGGCCCCATAAGGAAGAGACATGTCAGATCATCCGCCTGCAGGAAATCCTCGCAGACAGTTTGCGCCTGTTTGAAGCGAGCTGGCAGGAAAAGGGCATTCAGATTGAGTTTGTCGGAGATGAACGAACCCCATCCGTTCGATGTGATGCGAATCAGCTGAGGCAAGTGCTGCTCAATCTGCTGAAGAATGCGGCAGAAGCGATGCCGGAGGGCGGCAAAGTCGTTGTCCGGCTGTTCCAGGCGGATAACGGACATGCCGGGATCGATATAGCGGATGAGGGCGTCGGCATCGCGCCGGACGATTGGGACAAGCCGGGGACCCCCTTCTATACGACGAAGGAGGGGGGGGACAGGGCTCGGCTTGATGGTATCGCGCAAAATCGTTCAAGATCACGGGGGAACCCTGGTGCTGAAGAGAGGCAAGAAGCGAGGGGCGATAGCGGAGGTGCGCTTGCCGACCGTACCGGAAGAAAGCGCCCGCCATTCCTGATCGGAAAACGGGCGCTTTCGGGCTGGCAGCCTGGACAATTAGCGGGATGCTGCTGCTTTCTCGTGCTTGGCGGCATCCTTTTCGTGTTCGTTGATGGACTTGACGTTGCTGCCGCCAGCTTCGGCCTTTTTCGTTTCCATCTGGCTTTCTCCCTGGAACAGCCCGCCCTGGGCGATACTCAGTGCGCCTGCGCGAATGTTGCCATAGAGCTTGCCCGATTCCGTAATGCTCAACAGGCCATCTGTGATGACGCCCCCATGAATGGTGCCGGCATTGAACACGTTGCGCGCGCGAATTTGGCTGTTCGCTGTCCCCTTCGGCCCAACTGTCACATCCCCTGCGCATGTGATGTCGCCGTCGACCTGCCCGTCCAGACGCAGGCCGGCCTTGCTCGTAATCTTCCCCTCAATTTTGCTGCCTTCTCCAATAATGGTGTCAGTCTCATTCGGGTTGGCATTGTTCTTCTTTCCGAGTACCATATGCATTTCCTCCTCTTGTTTATGGGGCGGTTCCCGCTAAGGGATCAGGAACCTAAGGCGTATGTTCGTCAACTACCTTAAGTATGCCATCGGATTGACAGGTTCGCCGTTTCGCCGAACTTCATAGTGCAGGTGCGTTCCTGTGCTTCGACCAGTGGTGCCCATGCGCCCGATGCGGTCTCCCTTCATTACTTGATCGCCCTTTGCCACGCTGAAGCTGTACAGGTGCATATAGACCGTTTTGATCCCGTTTCCGTGATTGAGGATGATGTAGTTGCCTCGCTGCGCATCGGAAGCAACAGTCTCGACAGTCCCGTCCGCAGCGGCATAAATGGGATCCTTCTGACTGCCGTCGATGTCCAAGCCTGCGTGGAAGGAGGCGCGGCCGGTGAACGGATCGCGTCTGATGCCAAAGCCTGAGGTGATTCGGCGGGATGAAGCCGGCCAGATCGATGGCGTTGTGCGCAGGCGATGGATTTTGGTCTCCAATGCTTTGCGGGAAGCTTCCATCTGCTCGGCCAGTTCCTCCAGATGGACGGCAGTTTGGGTAAGCTCCGTTTTCGTCTCCGCGATGAGCGCATTCATGTGGTCATTGGTTGCAGGTGTATGCAGGCCGCCAGCAGCGGCAATGTTGACTCGCGGGATGGCAGGGCTGTCCGGTCTGGCGCTTCCGCCGACACTAGAGATGGTAACCGGCTGTCCCTTCGGGTTGCTGTCAGTTTCCCCGGGCAGTTCCGGCCAGTCTACTCCTTCCTCCTCAGCCATTGCCTTTAATTCGTCCTGCAGTGCGAAGATGGCATCCATTTCTTGCTGCAGCTTCTGGCTCTGTTCGGACAGTGTGATGATTTCGGTTTGCAGACTGCCGATTGTGGCATCCTTGCGATTTTCCATCTCGATATATTGCTCCTGTTTTTTGGCCAGCTGTTCATCCAGTTCGGCGATTTTGACTTGTAAATGCGCTTGAATGCCTGCTTGCCATATGGCGCTCCCGGCTGCGGCAGCTGCTACGGCTGCAGGGACGCCGACCAAGGCTCTCTTGGATATTTTGAAGCGGCGAACAGGGCGGTCTGTGCGGGACAGCAGAAGGAAGGTTAGCTTTTTCGACGGTTTGACTAAATGGCGAGGTCTCATATCGCTTCACCAACCTTATCGCATTATCATGCTAATCCATGTATATGACCCGATGCTGGCGGATATAACCTCGGACTGGAATCAGGGCGCCATTTTGGATTCGACCTGCTTGCCAGCCAGCCACATGGCGAAAAGCAGTGCGCCGGCCAAGGCCAGCTTGGACGGATGCTCGACGAAGTCGCGCCATTCTCCGCCAACTAGCGATACAAGGAAGATCATAATGCCTTTCCCCAGCATGATCGCGATAAGAAAGATGCGGAACGGAATCATCGACATGCCGGAGACGACATTGACCAGAAAGGATGGGGTGAATGGGAAGCAGGCCAACAGAAAGATAGGTGTGAAGCCTTTGTTCTCGATCCAGTGAAAGAACGTTCCGGCCTTGGGAAGCTTTCTCTCTGTATAGGAGCGAAGCCGGCTGCCGAAGCGGCGGGCCAGGAGAAAGACGATGGACGAGCCGGAGACGACCCCGATCCAGGAATACAAAAATCCGAGTCCGGTTCCGTACGATGCGGCATTGCCGAGCAGGATGACGATGAGGGGCAAGACCGGGATAAAGGACTCTAGCAGCGGCAATAAAATGCCGGGAAGCGGCCCCAAGGCGGCATATTGGTCCAGCAGTTGCTCGATAGCCTCCTTGTCGATTTGCTTCCATTGATCGAAATTGAATCCGTTCACGCTGACTCCTCCTAATCCTCGATGTGCGGCTTGTACTCTAACGGGCAGGGAAGCCGCAGCTCTCTATACGTGATTGTATACAACGTTCATAAGGGCACGCAAGTTTCGCTGCTGCAGTCCGAATATGCAAGGGGGTGGCGCCGTCCAGCCTGACCTTTCGCGAGGCTTTCATGCATGTTCTTCTTGTTTAATCGAATTTGGACATTATGGACGCACATAAAATAGTTCATCAAAGGCCGAAAAAATGGATGAAGACGCACGGTGTTTATAAAGCGCACGTTCATGTTGAACCCAAGAAACTATACAAAAAGGGGGATGGCTATATCGAGCTCATAGGGGAGATGCATGGTTGGAGGGAAGCGGGGGACTTGCATAACTATGCAAAATCGCGATGAGGGAACAGAATAGCTGACACCACCTGTCAAGGATATGGTCGACAATGGGTGGATTGCGATTGTTCAGTAATTAGAGGGGAGACTTGGCTTTTATCAGGGTTATAAAAAGATTGAATTAGCGGACGAGAAAGCGGTCTGATACACTGACTGTAATGAATATTCAGACAATTTCGTAACTATTTATACGGAAAATTTCAAAAAGAAAGGTTGCGCTGCATGAAACAAATTGGAATGCCACCCAAACAGGGTCTGTATGACCCGCAATTTGAACATGACGCATGCGGAATCGGCTTTGTTGCTCATATCAAGGGCGAGCAGTCGAACGAAATTGTGCATCAGGCGCTGACGATTCTGACGAATCTGGACCACCGCGGGGGCCAAGGCAGCGAAACCAACTCCGGCGATGGCGCAGGCATTCTCCTCCAGATCCCCCACAAGTTTTTGCGCAAGGAAGCCCTTAAGAAGAACATCTCTCTTCCCGATCCAGGCAGCTACGGTGTAGGCATGGCCTTCTTCAGTCCCGATCCGGGAGAGCGCCAGCAAGCCGAGCAAATCCTGGAAAGCATCATCCGGGAAGAAGGACAGCAGGTAATCGGCTGGCGCACCGTTCCTGTGGACAATACGCTGCTAGGCGAGGCATCCCGTTCTACTCAACCGGTCATCCGCCAAATATTTATCGGCAGGGACAGCACCGTGGAGGAGGGTCTGCCTTTTGAGCGCAGGCTGTATGTGATCCGCAAGCGGGCGGAGAATGCTGTCAGAGGGGAGGAGCCTATTCCGGGAGGCGAATATTTCTATTTTGCCAGCCTATCCTCGAGAACGATCGTGTATAAGGGGATGCTGACGACGGATCAACTGGATACGTTTTACCTTGACCTGCGCGATCCGGCGGTTGAATCCGCGCTGGCGCTGGTGCATTCCCGCTTCAGCACCAATACGTTCCCGAGCTGGGAGCGGGCCCATCCGAATCGGTATATGATTCATAATGGAGAAATCAACACGATGCGCGGCAATGTGAATGGGATGCGTGCCCGCGAAGCCTTGTGTGATACCGATTTGTTCGGTGACGATTTCAAGAAGGTGCTGCCTGTCATCGATCAGGAGGGCAGCGATTCCTCGATGTTCGACAATACCCTGGAATTTTTGACGCTCTCCGGCCGCTCGCTCGCGCATTCGCTCATGATGATGATTCCTGAACCGTGGGCGAATCATGCATCGATGAGTCGAGAGAAGCGGGATTTCTATGAATATCACAGCTGTCTGATGGAGCCTTGGGACGGCCCGGCTGCGATTGTGGCTACGGACGGCAGGCAAATCGCGGCAGTCCTTGACCGCAACGGCTTGCGCCCGTCCCGTTATTATGTAACGAAGGATGATCGGATTATATTGGCTTCGGAGGTCGGCGTGCTGGAGGTGCCGCCCGAGGATGTTGTGCTGAAGGAGCGGCTGCAGCCAGGCCGCATGCTGCTGGTCGATCTGGATGAGGGACGGATCGTAACAGACGAGGAAGTGAAGACAGCGATTGCTACTGCGCATCCTTACGGCGAATGGCTTGCCGAGCATCTCGTTCAGCTGGAAGACTTGCCGGAGCCGGGCGGGCTTTCTGTCCTCGATAGCGATACTGTGCTGCAGCGGCAGCAGGCATTCGGCTACACGTATGAAGAGCTGCGCAAGACGCTGGCGCCCATGGCGACACAGGCGGTCGATCCGATCGGCGCTATGGGTGTCGATACGCCGCTGGCAGTGCTGTCGGAGCGGCCTCAGCTGCTGTACAACTACTTCAAGCAATTGTTCGCGCAGGTGACGAATCCGCCGATTGACGCGATACGCGAGGAGATTGTGACTGCGGCAGGCACGACGATTGGCTCGGAAGGGAATCTGATCCGGCCCGTGCCCGAAAGCTGCCGCCATATTCATCTGAAGTCTCCGATTCTCACGAACGCCCAATTGGCGAAGCTGCGCCATGTAAGACGCGAGGGCTTCAGCGCCGCAACGCTGCCGATTCTGTATAAGGCGGAAGACGGAGAGGCCGGCTTGCGTCAGGCGCTGGACAGCTTGTTCGCAGAGGCGGACAAACAGATCGCCGCAGGACATAACCTGCTCATTCTCTCCGACCGGGGTGTCGATCTCGAGCTGGCAGGCATCCCGGCCTTGCTTGCCGTATCCGGCCTGCATCATCATTTGATTCGCCAGGGAACGCGCACCAAGGTGAGCCTCATCGTGGAATCGGCAGAACCGCGCGAGGTTCATCACTTCTGCCTGCTGATCGGCTATGGAGCGAGTGCGGTCAATCCTTATCTCGCCTTGGAGACATTGGCCTCTATGATTGAGAAGCGCATGCTGTCTTCGATTTCTTATGAGAAGGCGGAAGCCAATTACTTGAAGGCTGCCGTTAAGGGGATCGTGAAGGTGCTGTCCAAGATGGGCATCTCCACTATCCAGAGCTATCGCGGCGCGCAAATATTCGAGGCGATTGGCTTGCACTCGGAGATTGTCGACCGGTACTTTACCTGGACACCGTCGCGCATCGGTGGCGTGAAGCTGGATGTGATCGCCGAAGAGGTGCGCAGGCGTCATCGCAAGGGCTTCTCTGCCCAGGAGGGACGCACTGCCACACTGGATACAGGCGGCGATCATCAATGGCGCAAGGACGGCGAGCTTCATCTGTATAACCCGCATACCATCCACACGCTGCAGCAGGCATGCCGAACGGGCGACTACGGGCTGTTCAAACAGTATTCCCGCATGATCAACGAACAGGAACAGGAGCTCTATACACTGCGCGGCTTGCTTCAGTTCAAGAACAAGCAGCCAGTGCCGATCGAAGAGGTGGAATCGGTAGATTCGATTACCCGACGCTTCAAAACCGGAGCGATGTCATACGGTTCGATCTCCAAGGAAGCGCATGAGGCTTTGGCCATAGCCATGAATCGACTTGGCGGCAAGAGCAATACAGGCGAAGGCGGAGAGGACCCGGCGCGGTTCACCCCGGACGCGAATGGCGATTTGCGGCGAAGCGCAATCAAGCAGGTCGCTTCCGGGCGTTTCGGGGTAACGAGCTATTACTTGACGAACGCAGATGAAATACAGATCAAGATGGCGCAGGGGGCGAAGCCGGGGGAAGGCGGACAGCTGCCGGGCAACAAGGTATATCCGTGGATTGCCGAGGTGCGCGGGTCTACGCCGGGCGTTGGCTTGATTTCTCCGCCGCCGCACCACGACATCTATTCGATTGAAGATTTGGCGGAGCTGATCCATGATTTGAAGAATGCCAATCCGCAAGCGCGGATCAACGTCAAGCTGGTATCTGAGGTTGGGGTAGGGACCATTGCAGCGGGCGTCGCGAAGGGCCGTGCAGATGTTGTGCTGATCAGCGGCTACGACGGCGGTACGGGCGCTTCGCCCCGCACGAGCATTCGCCATGCCGGATTGCCGTGGGAACTGGGCTTGGCGGAAACCCACCAGACGCTTGTCCTGAACAAGCTGCGGGATCGGATCATCGTCGAGACGGACGGCAAGCTGATGAGCGGCCGCGATGTGGCGATTGCAGCCCTCCTGGGCGCAGAGGAATATGGCTTTGCTACAGCCCCGCTCGTCGTCCTCGGCTGCGTGATGATGCGCGTCTGCCATATGGATACATGTCCAGTAGGCGTGGCGACGCAAAATCCCGAGCTGCGCAAGAAATTTGGCGGAGACCCGGAGCATGTCGTCACCTTCATGCGCTTCATTGCCCAGGAGCTGCGGGAATGGATGGCTGAGCTCGGCTTCCGCACGGTTGACGAGATGATTGGACGCACGGATAGGCTGGAGGCTCGCGAGGCCGTCCGCCATTGGAAAGCGAAGGGCGTGGATCTTTCCGCGCTGCTGCACCAGCCCGAGGTCGGACCGGAGGTTGGGCGCTATCGCAAGTTCGAGCAAGACCACGGATTGGATCGCTCGCTTGACCGGCAGGAGCTGCTGCAGCTCTGCAAGCCTGCGCTGGAGCGGCAGGAGCCGGTGCATGCCGTGCTGCCGATTCGCAACATCAACCGGGTGGTCGGCACGATTCTTGGCCATGAAGTGACGAAGCGGTACGGAGCGGAGGGGCTGCCGGACGGCACAATCAAGCTGCATTTTCGCGGCTCGGCAGGACAGAGCTTCGGCGCCTTCGTGCCGAAGGGCATCACGCTGTCGCTGGAGGGGGACGCCAACGACTATATCGGCAAGGGACTGTCAGGCGGCCGAATTGTCGTGTATCCGAACGAGAAGGCGACCTTTGTGCCGGAGAACAATGTCATTATCGGCAACGTTGCGTTCTACGGGGCGACGAGCGGGGAGGCCTACATTCGCGGCATCGCAGGGGAACGGTTCTGCGTGCGCAACAGCGGTGTCCGTGCGGTCGTCGAGGGCGTCGGCGATCATGGCTGCGAGTATATGACCGGCGGTCGCGTAGTGGTGCTCGGAAGCACCGGCCGCAACTTTGCTGCGGGCATGTCGGGCGGCATCGCCTATGTGCTGGACACAATGGGCGAGCTCAGGGGCCGGGTGAACAAGGAAATGGTTCAGTTGGAGCAGCTGGACAATGACTTTGAAATGAATGAAGTCAAGAGCATGATTCAACGTCATGTGAAATATACGGGCAGCGAGCATGCGCAGCGTATTCTCTATCGCTGGGAGGAGTTCGCGCCGCAATTTGTGAAGGTCATTCCGACCGATTATAAGCGGATGATGGAAGCGATCGAGCGCGTCAAGCTTTCGGGCTTGAGCGGAGAGGCGGCGTTGATGGCCGCCTTCGAAGCGAACATGAGCGACGCTGCGCGGGTCAGCGGAAATTAACGCGGGAAAGGAGGAGAGCGCAATGGGGAAACCTACCGGATTTATGGAATACAAGCGGGCGCTGCCCGCTGATCGCGATCCGCTGGAGCGCATCAAGGATTGGGAGGAATTTCACCTTCACTTTGAAGAGGAGCAGCTGCGAATACAGGGCGCTCGCTGCATGGATTGCGGGATCCCGTACTGCCACACCGGCACCATGCTGGCCGGCATGGCTGCGGGCTGCCCGATTCATAACCTGATCCCGGAATTTAATGATCTCGTCTACAGGGGGGAGTGGCGGGAGGCGCTGGACCGCCTGCTGAAGACGAACAACTTTCCGGAATTCACTGGCCGCGTCTGTCCGGCGCCGTGCGAGGGCTCCTGTACGGTCGGCTTGATAGAGACGCCGGTCACGATCAAGAACATTGAGCAATCCATCATAGACAAGGGATTCGAGATGGGATGGATCCAGCCGAGCCCGCCCAAAACCCGAACAGGCAAGAAAGTCGCCGTTGTCGGCTCGGGACCGTCCGGGCTGGCGGCAGCTGACCAGCTGAACAAGGCGGGCCATACGGTGACGGTCTACGAGCGGGCGGACCGCATTGGCGGCTTGCTGATGTATGGCATCCCGAATATGAAGCTGGATAAGCAGAAGGTGGTGCAGCGGCGTATCGACCTCATGGCGGCGGAAGGCGTGAAGTTTGTAACAGGTGTGGAAATCGGCAAGGACATTCCGGCCGGCAAGCTGCAGCAGGACAATGATGCTGTCGTGCTGTGCGGCGGGGCCACGAAGCCGCGGGATTTGCCGATTGAAGGCCGCGAGCTTAAAGGCATCCACTTCGCCATGGACTTCCTGCGCGCCAATACGAAGAGCCTGCTTGATTCCCGCCATGCGGACGGCCGGTACATCAATGCGGCCGGCAAGGATGTCATCGTGATTGGCGGCGGCGATACGGGCACGGACTGTGTCGGCACGTCGCTGCGCCACCAGTGCCGCAGCGTCACCCAGCTGGAAATCATGCCGCGCAGTCCGGAGGAACGGACGGCGGGCAATCCGTGGCCGCAATTCCCGCGCATTTATAAGCTTGACTACGGACAGGAGGAGGCGAAGGCGGTTTATGGTCAAGATCCGCGTGCCTACTGCATCCAGACGAAGCGCTTCGTGGGCGACGGGAACGGGCATGTGAAGGAGCTGCACACTGTCGAAATCGAATGGAAGAAGGATGAGCAAGGGCGGTTTGTTCCGGTTGAAATACCGGATACTGAGAAGGCATGGCCGGCCCAGCTTGTACTGCTGGCGATGGGGTTCCTTGGTCCGGAGGATGCGGTAGCGGAACAGCTCGGGCTGGAGCGCGATCCCCGTTCCAATGTGAAGGCGGAGCCGGGCAAATACGCAACGAGTGTGCCGGGCGTATTCGCTGCCGGCGACATGCGTCGGGGTCAAAGTCTGGTTGTGTGGGCGATTCACGAGGGTCGCGGAGCGGCACGCGCCGTGGATGAATTTTTGATGGGCAGCACGAACCTGCCTGATTGAATATAGCTTTATTTTTTGGGCTGTCGCCAAGTCATAACGACTTGGAGGCAGCCTTTCGTGTTGGGGGAGACGGGGGCTCATACGAACTGTGTTAAAACAATTGCAAAAACGACGTGAATAGCGTGAACGGGAGCGTACCGCCATGAATGGCGCAAAACAGAGCAATACGACGGAATATGATGGAATTCACGATTTGAACATTGGACGGATTGGGGATATACTTGCACTTCGATGAGTGAAAAATCAGGAAGCAGCAGGATGGGAGGAGACAGAATGGGCACGTTTAGAAGACTCAAGCAATTTTACTGGCCCTACAAGAAGTATTTTGTCATGTCCGTCGTTAGTTTGGTTTTTGTAACCGCTTTAACTGTCATTTACCCGCTGATCTTGGGATTTACTGTGGACGAACTGATCTTGGGGGATCGTCAGCATTTGCTGGCCGTGACTGTTGCTTTTCTGGTTATCGTTATGCTGCTGAAGGGACTTTTCCAATACTTGCAGCAATACTTGGGAGAACTGTTCGGCATCCATTCGGTGTATGAAATCCGCAATGAGCTGTACCGCAAGCTTCAGGTGCTCCCATTCCGGTTCTACGACAATGCGCGTACCGGGGATTTGATGTCGCGCCTGGCGCAGGACGTGGAAGCGTTCCGCTTCTTCTTGTCCATGGGAGCGGCGCAGGTGCTGAACTTTGTGCTGCTTACAGCTTTTGGATTCGGAGTCATGCTTTACTTGAATGTCTCGCTTGCGCTGATCACGCTGGCCGTCATGCCATTTTTGGCGGTAGTGGTTTATCGCTTCGACAAGCGGGTGCATCCCGCCTTTCTTGAGATTCGGCGCTCTCTCGCCCGTCTTACAACGAAAGTGCAGGAAAATGTGAGCGGCATGAATACGGTCAAGGCGCTCAGCAAGGAGGATTTCGAGATTGACCGTTTCGTCGGCCTGAATGCGGATTATCGGGACAATCATATCAAGACGGCTGACATCTGGGCCCGCTTCTTCCCGGCAATGGAATTCATCGGGAATGTCTGCGTGATTGTGCTGCTTGCTTATGGCGGCTGGCTGGTCGTGGATGGGCAGATGCAGCCAGGGGAGCTGCTGGCTTTCTTCAGCTTGATCTGGTATATTGTCATGCCGCTGATGCACATCGGCTTTGTGTTGAATACGTACTCACAGTCCAAGGCGGCCGGCGAGCGGCTGCTTGAAATTATGGATGAGCCAGAAGATATTCGCAACATTGCGGAGCCGATTCGGGAGGTGCGGCTTGCCGGTCATGTTCAATTTGAAAATGTGACGCACCGCTATCCCGGCGAAGACCAGAACGCTCTGCAGCAAGTAAGCTTCGATGCCAAGCCTGGTTCGACGATCGGGATCATGGGCGCTACTGGCGCAGGCAAAACAAGCATAACCCAACTGATTGCCCGCTTCTACGAACCGAAGCAAGGACGCGTGCTGATTGACGGCAAGCCTGTCTCCGATTATGACCTGAAGACACTTCGCTCGAATATTGGCTTCGTGCTGCAGGAGCCGTTCCTGTTCTCCGCTTCGATTAAGGCTAACATTTCGTATGGGCGTCCTGACGCGACGATGGAGGAAATTATCGATGCGGCCAAGCGGGCGGACGCGCACGAATTTATTCAGGAGCTGCCGGATGGCTACGATACCGTTCTTGGCGAGCGCGGCGGCGGGTTGTCCGGCGGACAGAAGCAACGGGTATCCATCGCTCGCGCGCTTTGCGTCAATCCGAGCATTCTCATATTGGACGATGCCACAAGTGCTGTGGATATGGAGACCGAGGTCAAAATCCAAGCCGCGATGCGTGAGGTGATGGAGGGCAGAACAACCTTTATCATTGCCCATCGCATCTCCTCGGTGAAGCATGCGGATGAAATTATCGTTCTGGATCAAGGCAAGGTTGTAGAGCGCGGCACCCATGAGGAATTGGTGCGGATGGAGCACGGGGCGTACCGCCGCATCTACGATATCCAGTTCCAAGATCATGAATTGGTTATGCAAGGCAAAGCCGTCTGACAGTTTGTAAACGAATACACATAATATCGGATAATAAAGGATGTGCAAGCTATGAGCAGCAGTCAAGCACATGAAGTGTATCATGAGGGGTTCAATCCGAAGAAGGAACGCTTCCACTATTCCAGCGACAGCGCCATGGAGAAGCCGTTTAACTGGAGCCAGCTGCTACGTTTGTTCCATTACATGAAGCCTTATTCTCTTACGCTGCTGCCGTTGGCGATATTCGCGATGCTGGTGGCGACCGGAGTGCGGCTGGTCGTTCCCTTAATTATCGCCCACGTTCTGCACAATGTCGCTCTGGAAGGCAACGTCAGTCTGCTGTGGAAGCTGGTTACAGCCATTGCCCTGCTGTACATCTTCCAATGGTTCGGGAACAAGTATCGGATCGCCTGGATGAACCAATTGGGGCAGAAGGTCATATTCGACTTGCGCCAACACTTGTTTTCCCATATTCAACGGCTGTCGCACCGATTTTTCGGCCAGCGCTCAGCCGGCTCGATCCTGGTTCGGATCACGAATGACATCAATTCCCTGCAGGAGCTGTTTACGAACGGGATTATCAACCTGATGACCGATATTTTGATGTTGATCGGGATTGTCGGGATTCTGTTCTACTTAAGCCCGACTTTGACGGTGGCCGTTATGGTCATTGTGCCGGTGATGTTCTTCTTCTCGGTGAAGCTGCGCCGCGCCATTCGCCGTGCGTTCCAGCAAGTCCGCCTGAAGCAGTCAAGGCTGAATTCGCACTTGAACGAGAGCATTCAAGGCATTCGCGTTACGCAATCTTATACGCAAGAGCAAGAGAATATGGGCTTCTTCCAGCGCATGAACCGCGACAACTTCGAAGGGTGGCGCGTGGCGGTCAGTCGGGCAGCTATGTTCCGGCCGGTTGTGGAAGTGACGGGAGCGATCGGGACCGCGATTTTGATTCTGTTCGGCGTGTTTCTCTACAATCAGCAAGCGATTGAACTGTATGTGTTTGTAGCATTTGTCCTGTATTTGCCGCAATTTTGGGAGCCGATCCAACGAATCGGCCAGATGTATAACCAGCTGCTGATGGCGATGGCCTCGTCTGAGCGGATCTTCGAATTTCTGGACGAGCGCTCAAACGTCGTCGAGAAGGAAGATGCGATTGAGCTGGGCGAAATCAAAGGCCATATTCGCTTTGACAATGTGCAATTTTCTTACGATGAAAAGCGGATCGCGCTGCATCGCATTAACTTGGAGGTGCAGCCGGGCGAGACGATTGCGCTAGTCGGACATACCGGATCGGGCAAATCCTCGATTGTCAATTTGCTGTGCCGCTTCTATGATCCGACGCAAGGGCGCATTCTGATCGATGGGCAGGATCTCAGGGATTTGACGCTGGACAGCTTGCGCAAGCAGGTAAGCATCGTACTACAGGACACGTTCATTTTCTCCGGCACGATTATGGATAATATCCGCTTCGGCCGGCCGGACGCCACGGATGAGGAAGTCATCGCAGCCGCCAAAGCTGTAGGCGCGGACAAATTTATCGAGCGATTGACCGACAAGTACGAAACGGAAGTGGAGGAGCGCGGCAACATCTTGTCGATGGGCGAGAAGCAACTGCTGTCCTTCGCCCGTACGCTGCTGGCCGATCCGCGCATTCTGATTTTGGATGAAGCGACTGCCAGCATCGACACCGAGACGGAGATCGTTATTCAGCAAGCGCTGAAGCGGCTGCTGAAGGGGCGGACTGCGATCATGATCGCTCATCGCCTGTCCACAATTCGCGACGCCGATCAAATCCTGGTACTCGATCACGGCAACATTATTGAAAAGGGGAATCACCAAGAGCTGATGGAGCTCGGGGGCGAATACTTCCAGCTCGTCAAGGCGCAGTTCAACATTCTGGAGGAAGAGAGTAGGTGAGGTCTTTCGGAGAGAAACCGTCTGCAGCCATGCTGTCCGGGATAGGGAATCAAAAGCATCGAGGCCTAATTGGCGCTCGGTGCTTTTTTTTAGGCTTCACTTGACAGGTGCGGTACGAAGAGAAGCAGCTGCCAGCCATAGCACGATTGCATCATATGCGACCTGCGCGAATCGGTGCGAGGTTGGATGGGAGAGGGAGGGGGTGATTGAATCAGCATCCTGTTGGGTACAGAAAGTACAAGCGGGGATAAGCATATGGAAGAAGAATAACGGTCCGGACGTGAATAAAAAGGGTCAAAGTCAAATAAATGCAGCCTCTTCGAGGCAAACTATGACAAGCCTGAATGCGGGCAGCCAAACAGCGGCACCATACCAATAGCAGGGCAGAAGGCAGAACTGTCGGGAAAAGGAGAAGGAGGAAGTGCGAAATCGGGGTTGAAGAAAGGTGCACATTAGTATATAATAATTATTAAATTATAATTATTATAAATAAGGAGATGATCCTGATGACAACAGAAATGCTTACGCAAACGGATGCTCAGGCGGCGAACTTAACGAAAGTGTTGAATAAGCAAGTTGCAAACTGGACGGTGCTCTACACCAAGCTGCACAACTACCACTGGTTTGTGAAAGGCTCTGACTTCTTCACGCTTCATGCCAAGTTTGAGGAGCTTTACACCGAAGGGGCCGGCTACCTGGATGAATTGGCGGAACGCATCTTGACACTCGGCGGCAGTCCGGTCGCTACGCTGAAGGAAGCGCTGGCGGTTGCATCCATTCAGGAAGCGAACGGAGGAGAATCGGCTGCACAGATGGTGGAATCGGTCTTTGCCGATTTCGGCACACTCATTAGCGAGCTGAATGACGGCATTGCGATTGCCGAAGAGAATCATGACGATGCAACAGCCGACATGCTGCTTGGCATTCGCCAAAGCCTGGAGAAGCACAACTGGATGTTCCGCGCATACTTGGGCAAGTAAGCAGAGACGAGGCCCAATTTGACCTGGAGGGTGTACAAAGCCCGACCCGGAATACGAACGAACCATATAGATCGAGCAAGGCAGTCCCGAAAGGGGCTGTTTTTTTGCATGGAGACGTGCTCTGGAAGTATGCGTCTACCCGCTGGTTAAAGTCTGATAACGGGAGAAACCAAACCAAGTCCCTGTATATCATGGATATTTGCGTATTGGGAATCTTCTGTATAAAAGCGTATGACTAATACCTGGCAGAGACAGGGCAAGAAACCTTCCAAGCCATAACATACCTGAATCCTGTAATGTTTACGAGGATGGAGTTTGAAGGGCAGAAAGTGGCAAAGAACCGAGAGAACATAGACTGCGTAAATCTACATTGCTTCATCTGATTGGATTGCTTGATACGCCGACAAGCGGTAAAATTTATGTGCAAGGGACTCCCATTGAAACATTTTCAGAGGAGAATTGCAGGCGAGTAACCCGCATATCGTGATTGGGGCAGGCAATCTGTTTGCATTCCGGGCGGACGAAAGCGGGTATTGGCTGGATCGATGCAGCCTGAACGATCTGGAATGTAGCGAATCGATTGAATTGCCTGAAGCGCCGAAGCGAATCGTTTATGACGATGGCCGCGATGGCTTACATTTTCTCTTTGTGGGCGGCGAGCCTGCTTCCTCCATTGGTTATTATCACCTGGAGTCAAAGTTGTGGATTGATCAGCCCATTGATGATCGTTCCTTCGCTGGCTCCTTACTGGTAGGAGACTCCATACTGGTTACATTAATGGGGTATAGCGATGATGGCAGAACAGCGGTGGAGGACAATCGCATTGCTGTGCTGAACGATCAGTTGCAAGTGGATGAGTATACGACGGTTGGTAACGTCCCCAACTTAATGTTGGTGATGGAAAGCAAGCTTTTCGTGTCCTCGGGCAGGAGCGGTGTCGTGATCGAAGAAGTATCCTTGGAGGAAGGAAGGGTGAATCAGCGCTACTACATTGCAGAAACAGGAAGTGCCATTGCAATGACAAGTATTGAAGATTCTCTCTATATCTTGACCCCAGAAAATGTGTACCGTCTTCAATCGGACGGAAGCGTAGATAGCAAAAAGTTGACAGGGAGGACGGAGAGCCAGTGGAACTACTGAATAAGGGGGGCGCATTGGTTGCAGGAGGTCGGGGAATATTGCTGATAGGATTGTCACTTATTCTCATCCTGACAGCATGCGGCCAATCGGAAACAAATGGGATGCTCGACATTGAAGATGTACAAGTGGAAGACTTGCAAGATGGCGCACATCCTTATGTAGGAGACGCGAATAAAAACAGGGAGTTGATCATGCGCCTGCCGGGCAACAGGAACTTTCAAGGGATGGAAATTAGCGGCCATCACTTAATCGTTCAATATGGTCTGCAGGAAGATAGTGCGATTAGCGAGGAACAATTTCGTATGTTCTGGCTGCACGAAGACCGGTTAGAGCAACTGCTTGTTCATAACGCAGCCGCCTTGTTGTTGTTTACAGGGAATGCCGAGCAAGTCACGCTGCAGTTGAACGAAGATGTACGTAAGCATTTCCTTGTCCTTCAGAGAGAGGGACTGACGTCCTGGCTCGGTGTGGAACCGGCAGTTTTCCTTGAGGATCCCGCTATGTGGGAAGAGGCGGTGCTGGATGGTCTTGTGGGCAACAAGGCTGCGCGCGAGCAATTCCTGCAGCAGTACCCAATAGTAACCGAATAAGTGCGCGCTGGGGAGCGGGACTGGACCTGTTTCACGACAAGTCTCATGGTATTGCATGAGGCTTGTTTTTTTATTACAGCTCCGCTCACTATTATTAGGATTATATCAGGCAAACAAAAATAAGGATCGCCGAAGCCTGCAACAATCCCAAATGTTTCCTCGTCCAGTAGGATAAGGGCAGCACGCACTTGGAGACGCAGCCGCCTGCCTTGGACAGAGAAACAAGGGGGAAATGCGGATGAAAGAGAGAAGAGGGGTAAAGTTTTGGAGCTTGCTGGTATGCCTGACGTTGGTTGTCTCCGCATGCAGCACAGGCAGCTCGAATCAAGCAGACAACTCGGGTCAGGGAACGAAGGGAGGCCGCAATTCTGGCGGAAGCATGCAGGAGGCGACATCAGCGGACAGCAATAGGGCAAATCCCCAGAGCAGGACAGACAGTGCAGCGCAAGGGCAGTCTGCAAGCGAAACGAGCAAACAGCTGTATACTTATGTCCCGCCGTCATTCGACCGTCTGGATGATCGCCGCAGCCAAGCGGAAGACATGTTTTTCAAGGAGTATGGCACCCATCCGTTTCTCTCGCCGGAGGATGATCCTTATTCTACATTCGCCGTTGATGTTGATACGGGATCGTATACCATCGTGCGCCAATATTTGCGCGATGGCTTGCTGCCGCCCAAAGAAGCGGTTCGCCTTGAGGAAATCATCAATTATTTCGACTTGGATTACGAGGCTCCAGAGGAAGAAGCTTTCGCCATACATGTCGACGGAGGCGACTCGCCGTTTTCCGATCATTACAAGCTGCTGCGGATCGGGCTGAAGGGCAGGGAGATTGCCGCTGACCAGCGCAAGCAGGCAAATCTGACCTTTGTCATTGATATTTCCGGTTCAATGGATCGGGATAACCGCTTGGAGCTGGTGAAGCGGAGCCTGCGCTTGTTGGTCGACCAGCTGAATGAGGATGACAAGATCGGTATTGTCACTTACGGGTCGAAAGCGGAGGAAGTGCTTCATCTGACCAGGGTCAAGAACAAGGAGCGTATTCTGGAGGCAATTGATTCGCTGGCCCCGAGCGGCTCCACGAATGTAGAAGCCGGACTAGAGCTGGGCTACCGTATGGCGAACGACCAATTGGATGAAGGAGAGATCAATCGGGTTATTCTCTGTTCAGACGGTGTGGCCAATGTGGGAGAGACAGAGCCGGATGCCCTGCTGAAGTCTATCCGCGAGCACGCTAAGGAAGGGATCACCCTGACGACACTTGGCTTCGGCATGGGCAACTACAATGATACGCTGATGGAGCAGTTGGCGAATAACGGCAACGGCAGCTATGCATATATCGATTCATTCGGCGAGGCTCGCCGGCTGTTCACAGATCAGTTGGCAGGAACGTTGGAGACGATCGCGATGGATGCCAAAGTTCAGGTGGAATTCAACCCTGACCGAGTCGACCGCTATCGTCTGCTCGGTTATGAAAATCGCGATCTGGCTGACGAAGATTTCCGCAATGACAGCGTGGATGCGGGAGAAGTGGGCGCAGGCCATGCTGTGACAGCCTTGTACGAGGTTAGATTGAAAGACGGGCAGGAGCAGCAGTCTTTCGGCACAGTGCGTCTTCGATACGAGGATGTGAGAAATGGAGCGGTTCAAGAATTGGAGGCGCCGCTTCGAA
Organism: Xylanibacillus composti; assembly: GCF_018403685.1. Lineage (NCBI taxonomy): Bacteria > Bacillati > Bacillota > Bacilli > Caryophanales > Paenibacillaceae > Xylanibacillus > Xylanibacillus composti. The sequence continues at coordinate 64,550 of NZ_BOVK01000025.1, read as the reverse complement.
TCGGCGCCAGCCTGAAGAGAGAGACCGCCTTGCTGGCTGCGGCAGCCGAATACGCCGAAATCTTGAGAGGGAGCTACTGGGCACAGGATGGCGATTTGGCTGCCGTGCTGGAGGTGGCAGAGCGTTCTGCCAATGGCGGCAGTCAGGAAGAGCTCGTTGGCATGATCAAGGATACCCTTGCTTTATCCCGGCCTTAAGCGCCGAGTCCACTCATACCAATCCTTCATCATGGGCCTTGCGCGAAGCCTGGATGCGGTCGCGCACGTCCAGCTTGGAATAGATATTGGAAATGTAATTTTTGACCGTGCCTTCGGACAGGAACAGGCGCTCCGCGATTTCCCGGTTGTTCAGCCCTTCCGATATGCACTGCAGCACCTGCATTTCGCGCTCGCTTAATCCGTAAGTCTTGGAGCGCTCCGCTGCATCGGGGGCATCGTGTGGCACAGGCGTCGCCGGGACAACGGGGGAGCCGGATTTCAACTGGGTGATCAGTATCTGGGCGATATCTTGCGGGATCAAGGTATTGCCCTCGGCCACCCATTTCACGCCGGCGGCCAGATCCTTCGGATGGATCGCCTTGAGCAGATAGCCTTCAGCTCCTGCGCTAAGGGCATCCACAACGTAATGCACCTCCTGGAAGGTTGTCAAAATGATGATCTTGGTGTCGGGCCATCTTTGCTTGATGATTTGGGTAGCTTCGACTCCATTCATAACGGGCATATGGATATCCATGAGAATCAGATCAGGCTGCAGCTGCTCGCATAACCGGACGGCTTCCTCGCCGTTCTCGGCCATGCCAGCCACCTCAAGCGCAGGGTCCATGTCGAGGACAATGTGCAGGCTTTCCCGAATCAATTCCTGATCATCGACCAGCAGCAGGCGTACGGTGCTCATGTTCGCATCTCATCCTTTCTGGGCAGGAACGGTGACCATCAACACTGTTCCTTCTCCGCGTTTGGAATAGATCTTCAGTTCGCCGTGCAGAGCGGCGATGCGTTCCTTCATCGATTGAATGCCGAAGCCGTATTCAACCTCATCGCAGCCGGCTCCATTATCGGTGACCGTCAAGGCGACCTTGTCGGCAGAGCTGACCAGGCCCACATCGATCGAGGCCGCCTGACCGTGGCGCTTGGCATTGGTCAGCGCTTCCTGCAGGCAGCGGATCAAGGTAAGCTTGGCATGCCGGGACAACTCCGCATCTGGACCGGATTGCCTAACAGCAATCTGGGTGCCGGTATGGGAAGCGAAGGCATGTGCGATCCGCTCCAATTGCGGGTACAGCTTGCCTTCTTCCAGATCAGGGGCCAGATGGTGGATATGCTTCCGCACTTCCTGCAGCCCGTTGCGGGTCACCTCGCGCAGCACCTCCAGCCGTTGTACAGCCTTGTCCGGATCGGTTTGGATCAAGTAATGCACGGCATCCATGCCCATGATGACAGAGGTGAACGTATGGCCGACCGTGTCGTGCAGCTCGCGTGCGAGCCGATCGCGCTCCTCCAGAATGGTGAGCCTCTCGACCTCTTGCGAATACTGCTGCAAAATATTGTTTTGATTCTGAATCAGCAAATACTGCTCCTCGTTCTCCTTGAGCAGCTGCTTCATCTTCTGGTTCGATTCCATGATGCGTCCCAAGGTAAAGCCGATGCCGAACATCAAGAAATAGACAGCGTACAGGTCGAACATATTTACGATTTCGAGATCGTGAATAAGCAGCGGGTATGTGGCCGGCAGCAGCAGGACAAATACGGGAAACGTCCACAGCAGATCGCGTTTCTGCCCCAAATAGCCGACAATCAGCACCGAAATGATGACGTAAGAGACCGGTTCCTGGGTTTCGTAGATCATATAGGATTGCGCCGCGACAGAGGTCAGCAGCACAGTAAGAGCGAACAGGCCAGGCTTTACCGATCCGGGATGCCAGAACAAGAGCGGCAAGGCGTAACACAACACATTGAGCGCAGCTGTTTGCAAAGCGGGAGGGTTATGCAAGGACTCGGGCGCCAAGAATAAATAAAAGAGTCCCACACTCATCCACATGGTATAGATACAGAACAGCACCCAATCCACCCAGTGCCATTGCTTGGGCTCATTCATAGACAAGAGCCTCCAATCCGTTCAGGATAGCGACATAGCTTCATTGTACCTGAAGCGTACAGACAGGCATAGTGAAATCAGTCATATTCCAAAAATGTGACCAGGCTCATGTAGACAGCTCCGACGGGCGGCTGATAATATATAACTCAAATTCATGAGGAGGATGTAAGAATGAACGAATCGGGTACACCGATTGTACAGCTCCGCAACGTCAGCAAAAAAATCGGAGGAAAGACGATTATCGATAAACTGTCCTTTGACGTGCCCAGGGGGGAAGTGTTCGGATTTCTTGGGCCCAATGGCGCGGGCAAAACAACGACCATTCGCATGATGGTCGGGCTGATGTCCATTACGGAGGGCGAAATTATGATTGAGGGAGCCAGCATCGCCAAGGATTTCGAGAAAGCGATCCGGCATGTAGGCGCCATAGTCGAAAACCCGGAGATGTATAAATTTCTGAGCGGCTATCAAAATCTTCTGCACTATGCGCGGATGCGGGAAGGCATTGCCCGTGAGCGAATCGATGAAGTCGTTTCCCTGGTCGGCTTGTCGAACCGAATCCACGAGAAGGTGAAGACTTACTCGCTCGGCATGCGGCAGCGTCTGGGGGTAGCGCAAGCGCTGCTTCACCGGCCTTCCCTGCTCATTCTGGACGAGCCGACGAACGGTCTTGATCCGGCGGGCATACGAGAGCTTCGCGACTACTTGCGCAAGCTGTCGCGCGAGGAGAACATCGCGGTGGTGGTCTCCAGTCACTTGCTGTCCGAAATGGAACTGATGTGCGATAAGGTCGCGATTATTCAGAATGGCCGGTTGATCGATGTGCGTACAGTCAAGGGCGATCAGCTGGAAGGCTCAGCTGCTGTTGTGCAGCTCGAGGCGGAGCCGTCCGAGCAAGCGCTGGAAGTAGCCAGGTCCTTCGACGAGTCCGCTGCGGTGAGAAGCGGGAAACTGGAGGTTGCCTTGAAGCGGGAGGACATTCCGAAGCTGAATGCGCAATTGGTAGCAGCGGGCATTCAAGTGTACAGCATTCAGGCGACAACGAAATCGCTCGAGGACGTTTTCCTGGAAATGACGGGGGGTGACCAGATTGCTTAATCTGATTCGCAATGAGAATATGAAGATTTACCGGCGTCCGCGTACCTGGATCATGCTTGGCATCGTTCTTGGCCTCTATGCGTTTGTCGTGTTGATGATGTTTTTTTTCACCAATGAATTGTCGGACTATGATTGGCGGGAACGCTACGAGCGCGATCGCCAATATTTAAGCCAGGATATTGACAATGTGCCGCCTGCGGCAAGAGAACAGCTCCAGCATGAGCTCATGAAAATCGAGTACGCGCTGGAGCATGATATTCCGCCGGTCAACGCAACCATGTGGGGCGGCGTATTGGATTCGACCGGTTTTATCATGCTGGTGACCATCATGACCGTCATTGTCGCCGGGGATATCGTTGCGTCTGAATTCACTTGGGGGACGATCAAGATGCTCTTGATCCGGCCTGCATCCCGCGCGAAGATTCTGCTGTCGAAATATTTGGCTTCCTTCCTGTACGCCTTGTTTTTGCTGGTGGCCCTGCTCGTCTTCTCAATCGCGCTGAACGGCGTCCTGTATGGCTTCAGCGGTTTTGGCCAGCCGCTTCTGATTATCAATGGAGCAGGTGACGGCGTGAAGGAAGTAAGCTTGTTCGGGCATGTACTGAAAGCCTACGCGTTGTCAACCGTGGAACTGATTATGATCGTGACGATGGCGTTCATGATCTCGTCGGTATTCCGCAGCAGCGCGCTTGCGATCGCGTTTTCCATCGTAGCGCTGCTTATGGGATACTTGGTCACGATTAATCTGGCCATGTTCTTCGACTGGGCCAAGTACCTGTTGTTCGCCAATACCGATTTGACGCAGCATCTGGAAAATCGCCCGATCGTGGAAGGGATGACGATGGGCTTCTCGATCACGATGCTGGCCTTGTACTTTATCGTCTTCAATCTCTTGTCCTGGCTAGTCTTCACGAAGCGGGATGTCGCGTCATAAAGAAAGCCCGGCAGCGAGGAACTGAACGTACTTGCGAAAGTTCCACGCTCTGCAAGGTTTTGTATAACGCAGAACGGAGCTGTCTCCCACTCATCGATCATCTCTCCTGAGTGTGAGGCAGCTCCGTTGATGTTTGCTTAAGCATTACTGCGTCTTCGCTTTCTGTTCCTTGGTTGCTGCGGCCTCCTGAAGCATATGGCTCTTGCCTTCGAAGAAGGCGCCTTCTTCTATAACCAAAGCATGGCAGGAAACATCGCCGCGCAGCGAGCCGCCTTGCAGGATCGAGAGGGTGCCGGATGTCTGGACATTGCCGATCACCTGTCCCGCGATCCAAACGTGGCGCGCCTGCATGTCGGATTTGGCCAGCGCTTGCTCGCCAATTGTGATGTCTCCCTGTGTCTCGAGCTTGCCGCTAAAAGTGCCTTCGATCCGAATGCTGCCGGTGCTGCGCAGCACGCCTTCTATTTCTGTGCCTTGGCCTATGAGTGTGTCCAGCTTGCCTTCGTCCGGTTTCTTGCGTCCCAGCATTGACATAGGCATTAATCCTCCCGCGAGCTCTTCATGTACGGCTTGGGGTCTACAGATTGTCCGTTGACAATGACCTCGTAGTGAAGGTGTGTCCCCGTACTTCGTCCCGTTGAGCCCATCTGTCCGATGATATCGCCCTTCTCTACGCTTTCCCCTTGCTCGACCGTAATTTTGCTTAAATGCATGTAATGGGTTTTGATGCCGTTCGAATGATTGATGATGACATTATATCCTTCCGACCGGCTGTATCCTGCATGGGTAACGACCCCATCTGCTGTAGTGTAGACGGAAGAGCCGTGAGAGCCTGCAATGTCTATGCCGGAATGAAAGCTCCATCTGCCAGTGAATGGGTCCTTGCGCGTGCCGAAGGTAGAAGTGACCTTGCGGTAAGCCGTCGGCCAGATGGAGGGCGTAATGCGCTGCAAATGCTGATACGCCTCCACCTTTTCCTTCGCGTCCTTCAGGCTGATCGACAAGTCATCCAGCTCCTCGCTCAACGACTCGAAAGAATGTCCCGTTTCATCAAGGATAGCCAGCATATCGGCATCGTCCAGCGGATGGTCCTGCCCTCCGATCCCATTCTGGCTGTCTGCTTGCCGCAAGCCAAGCTGCGGCTGCAGTCCGGAAATGCCGTGGGAAAGAGTGGAGAACGCCGATGCGATCGTGACGGGCGGATTTTTCGATGCAGCTTGGCTGGTCTCTGCAGGTTGATCCGGGTTGGCTATGCCTCTCAATTCATTTTCCAATTCTCTTAATTGCTGTACTTTATGTTGGACTTGCTCGGCTTGTCGGGACACCTCGATCACGTTATTGTGCAGGTGTTGGATTTGGCGGTCCTTGTCGGCCGCTACCATCTGCAGCTCTGACTCTTTCAGGGCTAGCAGCTCGGTAAGCTCTGCATTATATTGTCTGGTTAATTGATAGTAATGAACTTGCAAGATGACCAAGGCAATCAGCCCGAGAATCGTTGCCGGAACGGACCAAAGCACAAGCTTCGGTATGCGAAACTGGCGGCTCTGCTGATCAGCTTCGGGCACCATGACAAATGTGAGGGTATGGCTCCGCTTCTTCTTCATGCTTCCTCCTGTGCATTCACAACCGTTTATCGTCAGAGATTTCTCCTGAATGCGAGATACTCGCAACAAACAATATTCGTCACAAGACGGGAAAAACCTTCCTGCTGTGCGATTTTTATTCGATTTTTTTCACTTCGCGCACTTCACTGTAGCTGCTTGCGAACGCGAGCAGCAGCAAACAGACATAACCTAATGCGCAGGCATCCCCCACCCAGGCATGGGTTTTGGCCAAGAACAGCGCCGGGAGGAGGATGGCCGCGGCTGCCAGCAGCAGCGCCGTCGTTCGAACCAGGCCGGGGGAAGCATGATCAGTGTCATTGCTGCTGCCGGCGGTTCGTCGGAACAGTACGGCCAGCAGCAGGATGCCGAATAGGACGATCTGAACCGCAGCTTGATTCAGCACGTTAGGCAGCATGCTGAAAGCGAACACATCGATGACAGAATCGAAGGAGAAGTAGCTGGCGAACAACAGGAGCAATCCGAGCGGTATGTGGAACCGGTTCATGCTCCGATGACCGAAAAAGCTGGACAAACCGTATAAGATGGCGGCGAAGGTCAGAACAGATTTCATAGTGGCAAACGGTACCCACACGAACAGGATGAAAATTTCCAGCCGATCCAAAAAATCCGTCAGCTGCAGCTGCTCGATCATAGTAAAAGCCGGGTAAGTCAAATCCGACGCAAGGTCTTCCCCGAGCACATTGATGATCAGAAGCAAGATGGCGGTAAGCAGAATTGTGCTGATTAGAATCCCTTTGCGCAGGGCAACGTGAATGGCTGAAGCGCGGGCAAGCGTATGTAAAAAAGCGCCCATGATCAGGAGGTCGCCGAACGAGGCTGCCTGAATCAGGCTGGACATCCCCAGTCTGCCTGGGTGTACGACCAAAAAAGGCTCCAGTCTCGAAAGGTTCATATCCCCGGTCAACAGAAAGGGGGTAATAAGCGTAAATAGGACCATGAAGGGAAAGATCAGCTCTATAACACGGGCATGGTCTTCTATAGACAAGCTGGCGTAGTATACAGTAGCCAGAACCAGCAAGAACAGGATGATTTCAATCGGGGTGGCCCCGAGCAGAGTAGATTGGGAAAAGAAGGCTATAAGCTTCAGATCACGGATCGCAATCAACAGGAAATGCGCGATGAGCAGTCCGTTCAGCGCCCCGCCCGCCCAGCGGCCGGCAGCTTCCCTAGCGATCTCAAAGATATTTTTTCCGGGATAACGAGCAGCCAGCATGGAGAATAGCGCTGCTACAGCAAATGCATAAATGGCAGGCAGGATATAGGACAGCCAGGCATCCTGGGAGGCGATGCGCGGCAGCTGTCGGGTCAGCGTGAACAAGCTGGTGCCGACGAGCAGGACAGTCACCATCCAGGCAAACTGGCGGATTGAAATTCGTTCGGTTCGCATTAGCGTTCCCTCCTTATCCGGCGGACTCAGGATTCCTCGATATAGCTGTGTTGAAACCATATAGCAAGCCTTTTATACAGATCGTTCGGCATCCAGGGCTCATAGTCCAAGACGGCGCATAAGTAGAGGAACAAGGAAACCCCGAGGATCGCTCCGGCGAGCAGGCGCTCCCCCCGGCCGGCTTCCTTGAGCTTCCCGAATCCCCACAGCGCTGCTCCAAGGAATAAGAGGGGCACAAGCAGCATAAACAACGGGTTCAAGGCGAAACCTCCTTTTTCGTAACATTGTCCGAGATCATGCCGAGTTTGCTGATGGTGGCGTTTACCTGGATATCAAAAGGAATTTGCGCAAATTTCTCGTTCCAGTCGTCCTTATAGTGGTCCAGCCAAAGGCTTGGAAAATGGCGATACACCATTGTACCTGTTCCGAGCGCGTCCGAGCCGTGCTTTTGCAAATCCTTCAAGGCGGCGCGCATATTGGATTCGATTCGCTCCTCCAGCGCCCGGGCTAGCCTATCCAATCCATCAGGATCGTCCAGACTGGCCTCGGACAGGTTCTCCAATACCTGGGCCTGCAACTTGGCGTCGATTGAAACATGCACCCTCCCGTTGCGAAGGCTGGGTTTGATGTCGCTTTTGCCATTTTGAATCTCTAACGACACATGGCCTTTATGAAAGGGAATGGTCTCGCTGTACGGATTCACTGAATTCATGAGCCATAACAAGCCGAGCGCTTTGTCTTGCTTCAGCGTTCCTGCCATTCGGTCATTGCGGAAGAAGGCAAAGCCCTGGAAGGCCGCCTCTTGCGCGTCCAGGTTCGGATCTTGAATTTCGCGAAGATCCAGGTATGGCAGCACGGCATCCTTCCCGTCGGAGGCTAAAGCGAGCGTAGCATCCTTAATGTCCGAGGGGATGGCGCTTTGCATGGTGATGATCTCCCGGATGGCCTCGCCGGTAAATCGCTCCAGCTTCGTATCAGCACTCATCACTTCACACGCGCTTCCTTGGGTTATCACAATATAAGCTGACATCCGGTTTTCCGGAATGCGTACGACGACGTCGAACAAGTCGGCCAGACCGCGTCTGGCCAGCTCTTCCCCGACAAGCAGCACGCGTCTGTGGGCGAAAAACAGCTGGCGCGACATGCTCTGCTGCAGCGCCCCGGACGCATCGCGCACGGTTTGGCCTACTGCGCTGTTGGTGTAGTAAACTTTGTCGCCTCCGGTACCGCCGCCGCCGCCGGAAGGCCCGCCCAGCTGGCCGGTCAGCGCCACTTCTATGCATTCGCGGAATTTGCCTCCGGGCGCGGCGTCGAGAGCGGTCATCATGACGATGGCAATATCGTTGATCTCTATGCGGTCCCAGCAACCGGTCAAAAGCACTGCTGTCAGGAGCAGCACGATCAGGGTGCGGATGGCTCTATGTTTCATGAGTCTCTCTCCTGTTCGTCATGCGAGATGCGCCCGCCTCGCTGTCCGCCCTGCTGGCGGATTTCCTCGGGCAGCTCCGGGCCTTGCCGCAGGCGGTTCTGCACAGGCAGCATCAACGGTCTGCGACGGATCAGCCACAGCGGCTTGCGCAGCAGCACGTCGCGCAAATCCCCCGGGATCAGCGGTGCAACTGGCGCCATAAAGGGGACCCCGAAGGAGCGCAGCGACACCATGTGGCCGAGGAGAAGCATGCCGCACAAAATCATGCCGAAGACGCCGAACAGCGAAGCGGCAAAAATGAATGGAAAGCGCAGCATGCGTATGGTGATGGCGAGGTTGAACTTGGGCAGTGTAAAGGAGGCGATGCCGGTGATGGAAACGACAATGACCATAGGAGCGGATACAATACCGGCTTGAACAGCAGCCTGGCCAATGACGAGCGCGCCCAGAATGCTGACAGCCTGTCCTACGGTCTTGGGCAGGCGGATGCCCGCCTCGCGCAGCGCCTCGAACGTGACCTCCATAATCAACGCTTCGACTACGGCCGGGAACGGGATGGATTCGCGTGCAGCCGCGATGCTGAGCAGCAAGGTTGTCGGAATCATAGCCTGGTGAAAGGTGGTCACGGCCACGTAAAAGGCCGGTGTCAGTAGAGCAATGAACAAAAAGATGTACCTCAGCCAGCGGATGAAGTACCCGACCGGCACTCGTTCATAATAGTCCTCGCTCGCCTGCACCATCATCCAGAAGGTGACCGGCACCAGCAGCACGAACGGTGTGCCGTCCACGATAATTGCGACACGCCCTTCGAGCAGGTTGGCCGCCACAGTGTCGGGCCTTTCGGTATACTGCACCTGCGGAAACGGCGAATAGGAATGATCCTGAATCCATTCTTCGATATAGCCAGTTTCGAAGATTCCGTCGACATCGATTTTTTCCAGCCGGCCGGTCACTTCCTTCACCATGTCCGGATCCGCTATAGACTTCAAATAAGCAATGCCGATATTGGTATTGGAGCGCTTGCCGATCGTCATGGACTTGATTTTCAAGTCGGGGGTGCGCAGCTTTCGGCGCAGCATGGACGTGTTCGTGCGCATATTTTCAATGAATCCCTCGCGCGGGCCGCGAATGGCGGCCTCCGTCTCCGGCTCGGAGATGGAGCGGGTGTCGGGACCGCGGATGCCGAGCAGGATCGCCCGTTCTTCTCCGTCAAAGAACAGGGCCGTATCGCCGCTCAGCACAGAAAGCAGCGCATCCTTGTAGGTATCGACAGATTGAATTTGCGAGACAGGAATGTCGGCTTGCGCAAGCATGTCGTTCTCCACGCGCGCCAGATCGCTGTTCATGATGAACCGCATCGTATCGTTGACGGTCTCTGTATGGACCAGACCATCGACGAACAGCATGATCGCCTCAGTCTCATCGGTCAAGCGAAACGGGCGGATGACAATATCCGAGCATTCGGAAAAGAGCTCTTGCAAGTGATCCTTGATTTCCGCGAGGGAATGTTCAATCTTCCTATCGTCCATATCGGCGACAAATCGCTCGTTTGCGCGCTCCAGCCGCTCAACCTGCGTTTTTTCAGTTTTCTTCTGCAGTTTGCTGCGTCCAAACCATTTGTAGGTCATGAGGTTTGAATCCCTCCCGAAGATTGGGTATGCGTGCAAAAAAGGTTTGGCTGTATAGACCAGCGGGCATGCTGATAGAGACCATGCCTGTTGCATAAAAAAGGAGGAAGATTGTTGGTCTGGTTGACTTCGATTTTGTGCATCTATTTGTTTCAGATCGTAACGATCGTGCTTCTGGAATACCGGCGTCCTTCCAAGGCAGTGGCCTGGCTGATTATCTTGTTTATTTTTCCTCTAATCGGATTTGTTATGTATTATTTTCTGGCGCAGGAATACAAGAAGCGCAAGCTTGTGCGCAAGAAGGAGAAACAAGCGCTGAATTTGGATGAGAAGAAAGAGAGAGTATACACGCAGGAGCCCGAGAGCGCGGCATCCATGCGAAGTGAATTTTTGCGGAAGGAACCCCGTTTGTTTCGCCTGCTGGACAGCTTTCCGGAGGCGCCGATCACTTGCCGCAACGAAACGACGGTGCTGACGAATGCGGAAAAGACCTATGCGGCCATGCTGCAAGCGATGGAGCAGGCGCAGCATCATATTCATGTGGAAAGCTATATCGTTCGCGATGACATCATAGGCCGAACGTTTCGCGACGTACTGGAGCGCAAGTCTCGGGAAGGCGTTGAGGTGCGTGTAATCGTAGACGGAGTGGGCAGCTATCACCTGCCCTCTGATTATCTGCTCAGCTTGCGGCGTGCGGGCGCGAATGCAGAAATATTTTTGCCGCCTTCGCTGGCTTTTTTCGATAAGCGGATGAACTATCGGAACCATCGAAAGATTGTAGTTGTCGACGGGAGAGTCGGCTTTGTCGGCGGGATTAACATTGGCGACGAGCATTTGGGGGCAGACGCGAAGCTCGGATTTTGGCGTGATACCCATCTGCGGATTATAGGCGAGGCCGTGCACACGCTGCAGGACACGTTCTTGACCGATTGGTTTTTCGTCAGTGGCGAAACGGTAAGCGGCGATGTTTATGTACCCCCTTATGCCGGGACAGGCGAGGAGGAGGTGCAGATTATTACCAGCGGTCCGGACAAGCATTGGGATGCCATACTGGAGATGTATTTCGCCGCTATATGCGCTGCCAGGGAGAAGGTTTATTTGACCACGCCTTATTTCATTCCGGATGCCAGCATCGGGATGGCGCTCAAGGTTGCTGCAGCCAGCGGAGCGGATGTGCGGATCATTATTCCGGGAACGCCGGATTCGAAGCTCGTGCATTGGGCTTCGCTCTCTTATCTGGAGGAGCTGATGGAGGCCGGTGTTCGCTTTTACCAATATCAAAAAGGGTTTGTCCACGCCAAAACGATGGTTGTCGACGATATGCTGGCTTCCGTAGGGACAGCGAATCTGGACTTGCGCAGCTTTTTCAGCAACTTTGAACTGAATGCTGTATTGTTCCATGGCGAGTCGATCCGGCGCTTGGCGGAGGATTTTGCTCAGGATTTGCGGGACAGCAAGCAGGTAACGCTGGAAGCGTTTCGTCATCGTCCGCGGTTGGCGAGAGGAAGGGAAATGGTAGCCAGGCTGCTGTCCCCTCTGCTGTGAAGGAGAGCGGCTGCCCCGATGTGGATCTGCGTTTCAGGTCAGCGCGGCACATTAGTTGGCTTTTCGGCTCTCCTGCAAGTAGTGCTGAAGCACTTCGATTTGGGGAGCCAGCTCCTCCATAACCCGCTGCTCCATGAGGCTGGCCACCTCTTGGGCTGTGAGCGAAGAGTCGTCCTTTTCCTCAGTCCAAACCTCCCGCCAGATCCGATTGGCCTTCTCATCCAGAGGCGTAAAGGTATAGGCCGGCATGCGCAGGATGAGCTCTCGGACAAGCGGCTCCAGCTTCTGTCCGCCGAAATAGGCGTTCGGGCTGCCGGCATCTGCGTGCAGAAGCTCCTCGATATAGCGGCTGTAGCCGGTTGCCAGCCATTCGGCTGCTTGCCAGGCAGCATCCTTGTTCGCGGATTTGGCCGCAATCGCTACGGCTGAACTGCCCGACCAGCCGTATGCGTTGAACGGCAGCCTCGTTATGCGCCAGTTGCCGCTTTGCTCGGGAGCCAGCTCCTCCAGCATGTAGCGATACCAGTAGCCGGTATGGAACATGACAGTGTCTTCACTTTGAATGGAATTGTTGTTCTTGTCAAAGATGTTGCTCATGGAAGCCAGCTTTTGATTTTCAATCGCCCGCCCCAGTTCGATCGCCCGCGCAATTTGTTCATTATTGTGCGCAAAGGACAGCTCGCTATCGAAGAAAGACGTATTTTTGCTGAAAATATCTAATGGATCGCTTCCCCAGGCAATGCTCCATTGATTGCGCTGTTTCAGCGTTTGGGCGATATGCAGCCAATTGTCAGGCTCCTCCATGAATCGGGCCAACGCTTCCGGTTCGGCCGGAAGTCCGGCTTCTTGCATCACGTCATAGCGATAATAGGTGACGGCGGGATTCATATCGAATGGCAGAGCAATCAACCCGGCTCCGTCCAAGGTGCGAAAAGGCGCCAGAATCGATTCGGGATATGGCTCGAGCAGTGATTCGGCTTCATAGGGAGAGGCCGCCAGGTCTTCGAAGGCTAGCGAATCATTGAAGCTGCCTAACCAAGCGGTCTCGAGGATGAAGATATCCGGTACTTCATCGCGGGTCAGCGCCTTCTTGTACAGGTCGATGGCCTGATAATAGGAGGCGACCTGGAAGGATATATCCAAGTCTGGCAGCAGCTCGCGAATCTTGGCGCGGTTCCTCTCCCCCAGGTCGTAATAGGACCAGATTTCGAGCTTGTCCGAAGCTTCTGTTGCGTGAAGTGTCGCTTGTGATGGAAGGTCGCCATGCCCGGGCTTAGGTACGGCCTGCTCATGGCCTGGGGAAATACCGCCGCATCCCGCCAAGAGCATAAGCAAGCCTGCGATGATCCCTTGAAACCAAAGCCTCATGCTAGTCCCCCCTAATCTGCCTTCGTTTTGATTCCTTCTGAAGCCGGCGCAGCAGCTGTCCGAATTGCTCGGCATCACACGGACGCCCAAGCAAGTATCCCTGCATCCTGTCGCAGCGGTGCTGGATGAGGAAATCCCGTTCGTCCTCTGACTCGATGCCTTCGGCTACAACCTTCAGACCCATGCCGTGAGCCAGCTCAATAATGGCGCGCACGATGGAACGGTTATGCGTATTCTCGCCAATATTGCGAACGAAGGAGCGGTCGATCTTCACCGCATGCACCGGGAATTGCTGCAGCTGGGACAAGGATGAGTAACCGGTGCCGAAGTCGTCTATGGATACCGAGACGCCCATCGCCTCCAATTCGCGCAGCACTTGTCTGACGTACTCGGTATTGTGGATGATAAAGCCTTCTGTAATTTCAAGTTCCAGGTACTGCGGTTCCATGCCTGTCTCGTTGAGAATGTCACAGATATTCCTGATCAGATGAGGCGAGTGGAATTGTCTGGCAGACAGATTCACCGCCACATGCAGGTTTTCCAATCCTTCATTCTGCCAGGCTTTGTTCTGCCGGCAGGCTTCGCGCAGCACCCATTCACCGATCGGAATGATAATGCCGGTCTGCTCAGCTATCGGGATGAAGCGGGCAGGCGATATCATGCCTCGCTCCGGATGATGCCAGCGAATCAGCGCCTCCATTCCGCGTATGCTGCCAGTCCCCGCATCTACAATCGGCTGATAGTGCAGGACGAACTCCTGGTTTTCCAGCGCGCTGCGCAGGTGATTCTCCAGCCAGAGCCGATCGGTGATTTGCGCTTTCAGCGAGTCCGTGTACAGCGCATAGCTGTCTCCGCCGCTTTCCTTGGCTGAATACATGGCTGAATCGGCCTGCCTCATCAGCTCATCGGCGGTCTGTCCGTGCTCCGGGTAGAGCGCGATGCCTACGCTGGACGTAACGCGCAGCTCATGGGGCTCAATGCTGATGGGTTGGCGAATCAGCTTCAGTATCGATTCGGCGGCGGCTTCCGGCGTGATCTCCTCCTGGCCTTCCACTACCATGACGAATTCGTCTCCGCTCAGGCGAAACAGACGGACACGTTCGCTTTGCATCGCGGACAGCCGTTTGGCAACGACCTGCAGCAGCTGATCGCCCAGGGCGTGGCCCAGAGAATCGTTTACCTGCTTGAATCGGTCCAGATCGAAGAAGATGACCGCTATTTGCTCTGAAGGCTTCCGGCTCTGGAACATCTTCTCCAGCTCCTTCTGCATGCTCGGCCGATTCTTCAGTCCGGTCAGTGAATCATAGTAGGCAAGCCGATGGGCATGATCGAACATTTCCCTTAGCTCTGCCGACACGGCCTGGAAATTATGGACCAGGGAATCGATTTCAACCATGCCGCTCTTCTTCCACTCGATAGACGTGCCGTTTTGCAATCGGCTCGGGATACCGGTCGTAGCAGCCGCCAGCCGGGAAAGCGGCTGGAAGAACACACGCTGGAACAGCAGGTTGAGCAGCAGGATGAGCAGGCTGAAGTTTAGCAGAAGGCTTAATTTCGCTTCCAAGCTGGCGAGATGCTCCTTAATGTAAGGAGCATAGGGTGCGATCAGGACGAACTTCAGGCGTTTCGACGGCTGAATCGCTTCCTGGATCAAGTAAGCATGGAGATAGCGTTCCAGCTCATGGGGAAATGCGCCCCGGGGCAGCCACTGCCAGTACGTCTCCTGCTGGACGATCCGCTCGCTGCCCGCTTGCCACAAGAATGGTTCGCCCGCTTGCGGGAAGTCAGACGAGCTGGCAGCCAATATGCGATTGTCTGCGGTAAGAATAACGAATTCCGAATCGGTCTCGCTGGCGATCTCCTCCAGCCATTTGCTGATCATGGTCGACTCCAGTCGGCTATGCAGCTGCAAAGATGTGATCGCTTCGGCAGATATCGTATCGAGATAGGAGCGCGCACTCTGCATCTGCGAGTGGAAATGGCCTTTGATCGATTGGGAGATAGCGGCTTCTCCCCGGTACCCGGTATAGGTGACGTAGATCATATAGGGAATCAGGAGAACAGCCAGCGTCAGATGAATCATCATCCGGGAAAAATAGTAACCGGAAACACCGGCCTTCTGTTTGGAGGATTTGCGGCCAAGGGGCACGTAGGCCAAACAAATATCAGCCAACAGCACGCATATCAGCGCGACGATCCATTCGATCTGCAGCAGAATGATGCCAACCTGATCGAACCGGCCATTCTGCCAAACATAATAGGCGGCCAGCAGCGGTCCTCCGGCAGCGATCCAATACAGCGCGCTGCCTAAGATCAACCCTTGCGGCTGCTTGCGTATATACCAGCAAAGCCAGGCAATGTGGGCAGTGTGGATCAAAGCGGGAACCCAGTCGAGAGCGCCTGTGATCGAGGCCACGGAATAGGTGGCCAGTGCTCCGGCGAATGCGGCCCTTGCCTGGTAGCGACCGACAAGCAGGATTAAGAACAGGCTGCCGGCAAATAAATCGATGCCTAGAAACCATTTGCCGGGGAATAAGGTAAGCGTTATGGAACACGCGAGGAGCGCTCCATACACCACTCGCTTGATGTTGCTGTTAGCCGGTAACGTTGCTGACTGCATAGGGATCCTCCGTGTAAATCATGGCAACAAGGCGGCTACAGGTACAAAGCACGGGGAGCATAGCTGAAGTCGAGTAAGAGGAGGCTGCAGGAGATGCAAGCCTTGCAACTGATACCCGTTCGGCGGCCCGGCGACCATAGCATGGCGATGCTTTAGGTCCGTAGCTTTGCGTCCCGTGCTTTCGCGCGGTTTGCCCTTATCGCTGGTATGACGTCATCTTCATCATTCCTTACACGTATTCGCCAAAAATCGTCAAAAACCTTCTTTTTCTGCGACTATCATCATAGGACCTAGGAACTAACTTTTTTTGGGTCGTCAGCTGCTTCAGCGGAATCGAATTTGATGTTAACTATCCGATGCTGCTGCTACACCCTATACCTTTTTTCAGCCTTGCATATTGCCAAAAAATCCCCCTTGAAATAAGAATATATGTTCGGTATTCTGTATACACTATACAAGAACAAATGTTCCGAATTGGAGGTCCGCCTATATGATTGCAAAAAAGCAACTTCAGGTAAAAAAGAACGAAATCATTGGCTGGAAGTCTGTTGAACCCCGTACCCTGAAGATCGTCCAAAGCTGATCGGAGGTTCGATATGAAGGAGCGAGTCATCATGTTGGTCGATGGGCTTAGTTTTTACGCATCTATAGAGAAGGCAGCGCATCCTGAATATCGCGATAAACCGGTTGCTGTCGGAGATCCGGCGCGTAAAAGCGGGATTATTCTCGCTGCATGTCCGGCAGCCAAGTCGCAGGGAGTTACAACGGCTGAACGCGTCGGAGAGGCGCTGGCTAAGTGTCCGGAATTGGTCGTTATCCGCCCGCGGATGCAGACGTATATTTCCGTCTCTTTATTTATGACGGAAATATATGAATCCTTTACAGATCAAGTTGAGCCGTATTCAGTTGATGAACAGTTTCTTGACGTGACAGGGTCTTTGTCGTTATTCGGCGGTTCCGCCGATGAGATTGCTCGCCAAATTCAAGCGCGGGTTCAACTTTCAACGGGTATATGGACGCGCGTTGGGATAGGTCCCACCAAAATCCTCGCCAAAATGGCCACGGACAATTTCGCAAAGAAAGTCCCCGGAGGCGTATATACGCTTTCGAAAGATAATATCGAGTCTGACCTTTGGCCTTTGCCAATCCATCAGATGTTTATGGTGGCTAGCCGCATGACTCGCCACTTCGCGCACATGGGGCTTCTTACAATTGGTGATATCGCCCGACTGGATCTTGGAGAATTCAAGAGACGCATGCGTTACGAAATGGGGAAGCAGAGCGACATCCAGGCGGAGTATTATTGGCAAACTGCTAACGGAATTGATCCGAGTCCGGTTATCGCAGGCATGCGCAAGCAAATCAAGGTGATTAATAATGGGAGAGCTCTGAGATGGGGGAAGTACAGGACGATGGAAGATATCGAGCCCCTTATGCTCGAACTCGTGATCGAAGTTTGCCGCCGCGCACGTCGATACGGATATATGGGACGGGTTATAAGCGTGGCAGCCGCTGAAACAGACGGATACAGATCGTCAAGTTTCGGCAGGCAAGTGACGTTGTTTCGGCCAACTTACTTGGAACATGAAGTCGGTGCGGCTGCATACTCGTTATTTGCAAAATATTGGAGACGCATGCCCATTACCCATTTGCATATTACGCTCACTGGACTTTCCGCCGATGATGTGTATCAACTGGACCTGTTTGAGGATCGGGAGAAGCTTATTCTCCGCTCGAAAACAATTGACCAAATCAAGGATCGTTTCGGCCCGGCTTCTATTGTTCGAGCGTCGTCTCTGATGGAAACGGGTCAGGCTTATGAAAGGGCGGCTCAAATAGGAGGTCATTGGGCATGAGCAAACTGGACGGCAATGGCCGTTGGGAATCGAAAATGGCACTCACAGAACATGTGGAGCAATACGAAAAACGAAACCAACCTAAAAATCTTAATCGCCCAACAACAGAAGAACTCGCCATGATTCGAGATTTTATCCTGTTGCCTCTTATGTTGACTATGGTCCAAAAGGCAGCAGACGACATCAAGAATTCACCCAATATTCTGCGCCGGCATTTCTTGTTCTCAACACAAATACTAATGAACCGAATCGAGAAAGACATGTACCTGCTCCGCAAAGAACTAACGAGACGAAATATCAAGGTCATGACTGAAGAGCAGGTGGATGTAGTGGTGTATCACAAAATTATCTGCAGAGGGTATGAGGAGCGGTTCGGGATGGTTCGCGATGTTGTAAGATCGGAAATCAGTGTGCGGTTGACCAAGTATCTGAATGAGATGTCTAAGCTGCTTGAGAGCTACGGGAAATAATGGGGGGCAGCAGTATGCGGTTGCGAAAACAAATTGCGGAAAGCGGGGCAGCAGTCCAACGAAAACGTGCCCGGAGTCAGGTTCAGGCCTGCTCCTGATCTGCCAGCGGCCCCTGCATGTAGGCGGCCAGCCGCCTCTCCGCCTCCGTCCGGACCAAGCTCCACAGCATGGAAAAATGACGATGGTAGCCGCGGCATACGTAACAGGCCTCCAATCCCTGAGACGTTCGCTTCATCTCATAAATCTTGATTCCACGCCTCTGCAGCTGCCGCCGCACATGAACGAGATCGGCATGGATCTGCTCCTGCGTGCGCCGCAAGCTGGAGATGTAGACCCGCGGCATCTTTAATTGGAGGGTATCGAGCGTCCGCATATCCCGTTCCAGCACATCGATCAGCACAGGGTACAGAACTGCCTGCTTGACATGCTGCAGATCCGCAGGCGTTTCTATCGGCGCGCGATTCATCCGATTCGCCGTCCTGTCGCCGGTGCGGCCGCCAAGATTTGCTCAACGCGAAATACGCGCGGCCCCTGCTGCTTGTGGCAAAAAGCGCGGATGATGCCGTCATCGACGCGACGCACGGTAATCAGCCGCTGGGAGATGCGCTGAAGACGATCGATGTAAATGATTTCGATCGTCTGGCCGACGTATTTGCCCAGCTTCAATCCCATAGTGGTTCCCTCCCGAATCTTGACAAAATGCGAACGCACGTTCTTTATTCGTATATACAGAATACCGAACAAATATTCGCATTTCAAGAGGTCAATTGTGGAAAACATCAATTTGTGCGCTTGCCGTGCGCGGGCAGCCGATTTGCGACGGGCGGCGTGACCCGTGTGGGGGAAGCCGGGCAGGATTCGGACAGAAGCATACAGAAGTAGATGGGCACATGCAAACGCGCAGATGTCCGAACGAAGCAGACTTGGAAAAAGTGGAAGGGGAGGCGGAAGCATGTGTGGCAGATATACGATCACGGTATCGGTGGAGGAGCTGATAATGCGTTTTTTCATCGATCAGGCGAATGTTCCCGAGCATGTCCCCCGATATAATGTAGCCCCGGGACAGCTCATCCCGGCAATTGTGCATGACGGAACGAAAAATCGGCTCGGCGAATTGAAATGGGGGCTGGTTCCGAATTGGGCGCAGGATGCAAAGGGCGGATTCAAAATGATAAATGCCCGCGCCGAGACCGTGCGCGAAAAGCCGGCTTTTCGCGCTTCCTTCCAGCGCAAGCGGTGCATTATCCCGGCGGACGGATTCTACGAATGGAAGGAGACGAAGGATCGGCGCAAGCAGCCGATGCGCATCGTATTGCGGGACCGCTCCTTGTTCGCGATGGCGGGCCTGTACGACACGTGGATGGCTCCGGACGGAAGCAAGCTGAGCACCTGCACAATTATTACGACTGCGCCTAATGCGCTGATGCGCGACATTCATGACCGGATGCCTGTTATTTTGCGGCGAGAGGATGAGGCGCTCTGGCTGGATCGCCGGGAAAGCAATGAAGACCGGCTGCTGGCTTTGCTGCAGCCGTATCCCGCCGACGAGATGGAAGCTTATCCAGTGTCGCCGAAGGTGGGGAGCGTCAAGAATGACGATCCCGATTGCGCCGAGCCCTGGGGGGGAGAATGAAAGTTCAGCTGCTGCACGCACGAAAGCCGTTAAGCTTGACGGGCATGCGTCCATCGGCGTCCGCGGTCCCTTGCAGCCGCTCCTTGAGAGGCACAGCAGGGATGATGGCCGGCAGCCGTGCGGCTTCTTGACAGGTGCCCTCTGCCGGCGGCCCTTGACCGATTTGCATCCGGTAACCCGCAGGTAACTTACTTACGCGAAGGTCACTCATTTTGTTTTTGCGGCAGCGGGCGTATAATGGTCTGCGCATGGAGTCTTGTGAAGGATTCCGGGGAAGCATGACAGCAGAAATCAACAGAGTGGAGTGATAGCAGCATGGCGCATTTGAACGAACCGTTTGTGGTCAAGGGCATGGAGTTGAAAAATAGAATCGTGATGCCGCCGATGTGCCAGTTTTCCGTATTGGCCAAGGACGGCACGCCGAATGAATGGCACTATGTGCATTATGTGTCGCGGGCAGCGGGAGGCACGGGGCTGATCATTATCGAGATGACGGATGTGGAGCCGGACGGGCGCATTACGGATTACGATCTGGGGATCTGGTCGGATGCGCATGTGCCGGCTTTTGCGCGAATCGTGAAGGAGGCGCAGAAGTACGGGGCCAAGGTCGGCATCCAGATCGGACATGCCGGCCGCAAGGCGCAGCATGCGCTGACCCCGGTAGCGCCCTCGGATTTGCCGCCGTTGGACAGCCCTCATCCGGCCAGAGCGCTGACTCTCGAAGAGACGAAGGCGATGGTGAAGAAGTTCCGGGATGGCGTACGGCGGGCTGTCGAGGCTGGCGTCGATACCGTGGAGCTTCACGGCGCGCACGGATACTTGATCCACCAGTTCCATTCTCGCCTCACCAATCGCCGCGAGGATGAGTACGGACAGGATTTGGCGCGGTTCGGGGTAGAAGTGATCCGAGCGGCCCGCGAGGTCATGCCGGTCGACATGCCGCTATTGATGCGGGTGTCAGCCATTGAATATGCCGACGGTGGCTACGATCTCGGCCATATACTGGAGATATGCGCGAAATATCGGGATGCGGGTGTAGACGTATTCCATATCAGTACGGGAGGCGAAGGATTGCCGGGCAAGCGCAAGCCGGGCAACTATCCGGGCTACCAAGTCCCGTTCGCGCGCGAGATCAAGCATGCGCTGGGTGTGCCGGTTATTGCCGTGGGCTTGATTGATGAGCCGAAGCTGGCGGAGACCGTTGTTGCCAGCGGCGATGCGGATCTGGTTGCGGTCGGAAGAGCCATGCTGCAGGACCCGTATTGGGCGATGCATGCCCTGCGCGACCTGGGTGATCAAGCGGAGCTGATTCGCCCTTACGCAGGCGAAGGCTGGTAAGCCGCCTTAGGGCTAGGGCGCATAGAGCCGAAGATTTCCGTTAGCGATAGCACAAAAAAAAACGTCCACCCATCGAGAAAAGGGTAGACGTTATTTTTTTTGCGCAGCTGGTCAAAGCCAAGCCGCTATCCGCGATGGACGTTGCCCGTCTCCAGGCTCGCCGCCGGCTGGCGCTTCTTCCACAGCAGCGTCATGGCCGCAGCTGCCAGCGCCAAAGCGCCGCCGAAGACGAAGCCGCCCGACAGTCCGGCCAGTTGGTTCAGACTGCCGGCGAGGAACGGGCCGAAGAACATGCCGATGGCATACACGGCCTGATAGAAGCCCATCGCCGTGGCGCGCTTCTCCGAGGCGATATCCTGAATGGCGAGCGTCAGCAGCAGCGGCAAGTGCAGCCCTTGCGCCGCCCCGTTCAACGCCTGTGTAGCCGTCAGCCAAGGGAAGGAAGGCGTCAGCGGGATGAGCAGCGTGCAGATGGAGCTGCTGACGAAGCCGAACGCGATCACCTGCCAAATGCCGAATTTCGGCGCCAGGTAGCGGCCGGTAATGTAGGCGAGCACCGCATGCGGGACCATGAACGCGACGGACAGCCACGTGAGATGCTCCTTGCTGGCCCCGATTTCCAGAGCGTAGGAAGGCGTGAAGCCGAACATGGTGATGAACAGCACACTGTGCGCCAGAATCGACAGCACGGAGGCGCGGATAACCGTAGGCTCCTTGACGACCTGCGCCAGATCGCGAGCCCGAATCGGCGTGCGGTCGATGCCGCCCTTCGGCTCGGTGACGGCGAAGGCGACCAGCATCCCGATCAAGCCGATGGCGCCGCCGGCCCAGAAGGTTGCCTTGTCGCCGAACCGTTCCGCCAGGATGCCGCTCGCGCCCATGCCGACTAGCTGTCCCGCCGCCGTGGCAAAGCTGATGATGCCCATCGCGCGGCTCGTTTCATGTTTGCCGAAGTAAGCGGCATACAGCACGGTAAAGGCTACCCAAGTGGACGCCGAAACGCCGGCGATCGCCCTTGCGGTTAACGCGCCGCCGATGTGGTCGGTCACGGCGAACAGCAGGCAGCTTAGCGCGCCGGTGAGCATGCCGAGCAGGATGAACGGCTTGCGTTTTTTCATGCGGTCCGAACCGATGCCGAGCGGCAGCCGGACCAATATTTGGACAAGTCCATAGCTGCCCAGCACCATGCCGACCAAGGTATAAGATGCGCCTAATGTTTCCACATAAGGTGCCAGAATAGGAACGTACGTATATAAGGAAGCCCAGTAACAAAGCGTCACGATCATGAAAACGGCATGAATGCGGGGCGTGGCGCGAAAGGAATCGGTTTGCGCGTCTATGCTCATCTTGGTGCTACTCTCCTTTTCCCAATAATGTCTGCCTGGCAGCAGCCGGGTAGGTTCTGGCTGTGCTTCGTTTCAGTGTATCGGATTTTGCCTTCAAGCAGAAGAGGGAATAGGCAATCGCGTAAATTTCACCCCCCAATTGGAAGGAGAAAGCTTGCAATGCCAACAAAAGGCTGCCGCAAAACCTGCCTTTCAGCGAGGAATGTTTGCCGGATAGGCAGGTTATGTTATTGCGCGAACAGATTGTGATTGTTCCTCCAGGCGGGGCGGCCGATCGGCTGCTTTGTTCAACCTGCCGCGTTCAACCTGTTTCGTTCGATCTGCCTCGTTCGACCTCCTTTGCTCAAGCTCAAGAAAAAAAGACGGTTAGAGGAAACCATGATGAATTGTTGCTTGATTTCATGTACACTAATAGAGAGAATAGACAGGTTATCATGCAAAGGAAGCGTGAGCGGATGATCATCGGAATCGGTACGGACTTGACCGAAATCGGACGCGTGGCCAAGCTGCTGCAAAGCGGGGGCGGCGTTGCTGCCCGGTTCGTAAACCGGGTTTTGACAGAGGAGGAGCGCAAGCTGCTGGAAGCGCGCGGTGCCCGGAAGCATGAATTTGTGGCTGGGCGATTCGCGGCCAAAGAAGCCGTTGTAAAGGCATTGGGAACAGGGATCGGTGCGGTGACGGGCTTGCAGGACATCGAGGTGGTGGCGGACGAAAGCGGGCGGCCGATTTGCCGCCTGTCCGCAGGCGCTTGGGAAAGGCTGGGGCTGGACCCTGAGCGCGTCCGGGTGCATGTCAGCATTTCCCATACGGATCAGGTAGCGTCGGCGATGGCTGTGGTCGAGCAAGTGGACGCGCCTGCATTGTAGGATGCTGTGTGCTGAAGAGCAGAAGCTTCCGTTGGAGGCTGCTGCTATTTTTTTGTGGCCAGCCATTCGGCCAAGGCCTGGAAATCCTCTTCGCTGAGCACATCCTTGAAGGAGGGCATCAGGTCCCGGCCTTCTCGCACGATGCCGATAATGGCGTCCTTGTCATAGCGGGCGCCGACTTGGCTGAGGTTCGATTGCGGGTTCATGCGGCCTTGCAAGTCGTTGCCGTGACAGGCCAGGCAGCTGGCCTGGTACAAGGTTACGGCCTGGGGAAAGGCATCTTTGTCATCCGCCACCGTATAGCCGCCCGAATCCGCATTGCCGCACCCGCTGAGCAGGGCGAGCGAAACGGCCGCGGCGGCAAGCCAAAGACGTGTTGCTGATCGCATGATTCATTCCTCGCTTTCACTATCGGGATAAAGGAGCGCATTGGATATTTGCTTCCATCATACTTGATCTGTGTGCGCAAGTCCAAAGGAGATGTGTCGATTTGGAGGCTATGCGATGAACAAAAGTCAAAACGCTGGCAGGTTGCCGGGCGTTGTGATGCAGGCAGGCAGGTTGGCATGGGCGCTTGTCTTAGTCATTTTCATATTAACAGCAGTATGGGGGCATTCCTTGTATACGGTTGTACTGGGCGCGCACAGCTGGTCGGACGAGCTGCAGGAGAGCGGCATGCCGGCAGCCGCAGCCGCTTACGCGCGCGCTTACATTTGGGAGCTGGCGGAACTGGACAGGCTGGAGGAGCTTGGCCGATTGGGGGCGCCGCTTGAGCGGCATTTGGAGCGGGTGATAGCCGATTATATCTCAGACCAGTGGATGGCTGGGCAGCTGGACAGGCTGCAGGCAGGCGTGTGGGACGTAATCGAGGGGAAGCGCGAGACTTTGCCCCCGCTCGATGTTTCGGAGTTGAAGGACAAGCTTACGGCGGAAGTGACGAGAGTGATCCCTTATCATATGCTCCAAAGTTTGGGCTGGGAGCTGGCTGTGCCTGAGCGTGTAGATATGATGACGGTGCTGGGGCTCGATCGGGCCGAGCTTGCCGAATGGCGCGCCGCTTATGCGCGTGCGGAACAGATCGTGAAGTGGCTGACCGCGATGAGCATCGTATGGTTGGCGACTGGTTTTGCTTTGCATGAAAGACCGCATGTGTCGCTCGGCTGGATCGGAGGGGGATTGCTGGCAGCTGCTCTGGCGATGGTTGCGCTCCAGGCAGGTGCAGAGCGCGGAAGTACAGAGCTGATCCGCCAGACGTTGGCGGGCGCACTGGCTACAGAGCCCGCCGCGGGCATGCAGCCGTTGTTCCACAGTGCGGCGTATATAGCAGAGAAGTGGCTGCGCGAGACGGTTGTATTGGCAGAGGCATGGGCTTGGCGCATCGCCGCTGCAGGAATCGCTGCCTTGCTGCTTGGCTGGATCGGCCGTCTCCTCCGCAGCCGTTCAACAGCCGAAGGCATGCGGCTCCCGGGGAGTCTTCGTTTCAGTCTGCTGGCGTTAGGCTTTCTTTTTGCGGGAGTAGCGATTGCCGCTATCTTGTGAACTAGCACGCTTGGGAAGGAAGGAACAGGACGATGAAGAAGCAAGACGATACGGTAGAGCAGTCGAAGCGCGAATACTTTGCCGGGCGACTGGTGGAATGGTTCCGCGCCCATCAGCGGGACTTGCCCTGGCGGCGAACCAAGGACCCGTACAAGATATGGGTATCGGAAATCATGCTGCAGCAGACACGCGTGGAGACCGTCATTCCTTATTACGAGAGATTCATGGAGCGCTTCCCTACATTAGAAGCGCTCGCGGAAGCGCCCGAGGAAGATGTCTTGAAGCTTTGGGAGGGTCTCGGCTATTATTCGCGCGCGCGCAACCTGCAGGCCGCCGTTCGCGAGGTGCAGAGCGACTATGGCGGCGTAGTCCCGGATGAGCCGAAGGACATTGCGGCGCTGAAGGGAGTGGGCCCCTATACGGCCGGGGCAATCCTTAGCATTGCGTATGGCAAGCCCGAGCCTGCAGTAGACGGGAATGTGATGCGGGTGCTGTCGCGGTTTTTTCTGCTTCGGGACGATATCGCCAAGCCGGCAACCCGCAAACATATGGAGCGGCTGCTGCGCACCGTCATTCCGCAAGAAGCGGCGGGTGATTTCAATCAGGCATTGATGGAACTGGGGGCAACAATATGTACGCCGCGTTCTCCGCACTGTCTGGTTTGCCCAGTGATGGAGCATTGCGCCGGACGGTTGGCAGGGGAGGAAGAAACGCTGCCGCTGAAGACGAAGGCGAAGCCGCCCCGTGACGAGCGCCGTCTGGCCGCGCTGATCCGCGGCCGGGGCGAGCAAGCCGGCCGCATCTTGATCCGGCGTCGCCCGGATACCGGGCTGCTGGCGCAAATGTGGGAGCTGCCGCATGTGCTGGCGCCTGCGGACCTGCAGCCAGCTGTGGGTGACGCTAATGCTTCGGCAGCAGGCTGGGCGCTCTGTGCGGCTCTCGAAGAGGAGGGGCTGCCGGAGCTTGCCCCATCCGGCATAGTGACCCAGGCTGACCATATTTTCAGCCACATTCACTGGCATATGGAAGTGTACCTCTGTTCTATGGCGGTAATTGAAGGGGCGGCGTTGCCGGATTCCTATCGATGGGTCACACCGGATGAGCTCGAACAACTGGCGTTGCCAAAAATTTTCCACAAGCTTTTATCCTGCCAGGCCTTTCGCTCAGTACTAGAGCCAAATTAAGACGAAAGCTTCACTCCATTTCATGTAAAAAGAGGCTGTCAGCGCAGCGTGGTCTACACGCTTCGCCGACAGCCTCTCGTTATGTGTTAGGGTGTGCCGCCTGAGATTACTTCGTAGCTGCTTCGTAACGCTGGTTCGCTGCTTCCCAGTTAACCACGTTCCAGAAAGCCGCAATGTAATCCGGACGCTTGTTTTGATACTTCAAGTAGTATGCATGCTCCCATACGTCAAGGCCGATGATAGGCGTCAAGCCTTCCATGACCGGGCTGTCTTGGTTAGGAGTGCTGCTTACAACCAGCTTGCCGTTCTTGTCAACGGACAGCCAAGCCCAGCCGCTGCCGAAACGGGTAGCGCCGGCTTTAGCGAAATCTTCCTTGAACTTGTCAAAGCCGCCAAGCTCGTTATTGATGGCTTCAGCAAGCGCGCCAACTGGTTGGCCACCGCCGTTAGGGCCGATGATTTCCCAGAAGAGGGAGTGGTTGGCATGGCCGCCGCCGTTGTTGCGGACAGCGGTGCGGATCGCTTCCGGTACGCTGTTCAGATCTGCGATCAGATCGTTGATATCCTTCGCTGCGAGATCGTCATGTCCTTCCAGTGCAGCGTTCAGGTTGTTCACGTACGTTTGATGGTGACGATCATGGTGGATCATCATCGTTTGCTCGTCGATGTGCGGCTCCAATGCGTTGTTCGGGTAAGGCAGTGCAGGTAATTGATATGCCATTTGAAGAAAAACCTCCCTTGGAAAATTGTTCACCAATTATTATCCACGATTTTCGGTAATAAATCAACTTTTATGTATAGAAAATCAGATCCCGCCCCGCCGCTCGATTTCTTCAATAATTTGGTGGTGAATAGCGTTCCCTTGAGCGTTCAGCCAAGGGGACAAGTCGCTGAAAATTTCGTGCTGGCGAGCCAGCTCTTCTCTTTCCCATTCTTGCAGGCTGACTGTCTGCAGTTCTTGCATGCTGCGGCCTTGGGTCATGGTCCCCCCTCCTTTCATTTGATCCAGGATGCTTGTACTTACCAGGTTCCATGGCAGGCATCAGTCCCGAGGTGACACCATGCAGCCGCGTCTAGTTGCCGGCCGCTGCTCGGATGAGGCTGGTTGGCAAACGTCATTAGTATGCGATGAAGGGACAAAAATATACATGAGTTGACAAGGCAGAGAGGCAAATGGAAGCCCGCGCATGGGAAATAGACTGGTTTTTGGGGGATTTTGGGCGCTAGAAATTGGGTGATTTCATGATGCTGGAATGTAAGCGCTTAAATTTAAGCGTTTTCAAGAGAAAATGAGAGAATATGAAGGATTTTTTAAGATTTTTATAGGAATTTGTCATCGAATTGTCGTATAATAGAGAAACCGAATTCAATAGTCACGGGGGAAACCAGATGTTCGTTCGCGCATTTCAATTATCTGACTACGCACCTGTTTCAGCATTGTTGAATGAAGTTTTGTCCGAGGAATGTTGTGAAGACACGATGGCTGCTCTTGGACGGCAGTTGTATTGGGACAGCGAATTGATTATGGTAGCTGTTCAGGACGATCAGGTAGTAGGCGTCATGATTGGCACCATCGATGAAGGCCGCGGTTATTATTACCGGGTAGCGGTACATCCGGATTATCAGCGCATGGGTATTGGCACCAAGCTGACCACCGCTATGAGAGACAGATTTGAGAAGAGACAAGTCAGCCGCATTATGATCAGCATGGACAAGCATAACGAGATGATTCTCCCTTGGTACGAGTCCTTGGGATATCGCGCGCGGGATTTCTTCCACAGCTTTGAGAAATTGACGATTGTGAACGGGTAGGTAACCAAGGTTGAGCGTTTCTTGCCGGCTTGTTGCCTTGCACGGAATTTGGCATTTCGCATGAATATCGATAGCGTTGCTTTTGGATCTTATTACTGCGTGTTGACATGCATTTCGGCAAATAGCGTTCAGCTATTCGTCGAAAGTATGCGTGACCGGGCGGGCAGGGAATGAGCGGTCAAAAGTCGACGCTATTTTTTTCTTCCTGGCCTGCCATGCCGCTTAGGAGACACGAGGCATCATGCCGGGCTGTTATTCCGATTGCTGCCGCATT
Source organism: Xylanibacillus composti (assembly GCF_018403685.1). NCBI lineage: Bacteria > Bacillati > Bacillota > Bacilli > Caryophanales > Paenibacillaceae > Xylanibacillus > Xylanibacillus composti. The sequence goes on along the minus strand of NZ_BOVK01000025.1, from coordinate 36,504 downwards.
GTTCCGCAATTGCCGGGTGTCTGGTCAGCTCGGTTGATAGAAGGGGAGCGGTGACTCCGGGCGAGTTCATTACCTACTACTATAAATTTATGGTAGGAAAGTTACTGTTTCGGGGGATTCGAGTGTGAGACGTCAGCTTTATTACCCTTTTACTATTATTAGAGGAAGCTGACGTGATTATTAATGGTAATTAGGTTATAAACTAGCTGAATGAGAGCAAAAACCTCGACAATGATTGAGTTTACTACCATTAATAAATAGTAGGAGTACCATTAGTTGCATTGGGCAAGGTTTAGCTGCTCATACGCCAATAAAAGTCTCTCCGCAAAGCTTCACTTCGCGGGTATGATGGCCTCGGGCCCCGAAAAAGGATTCGGCATACGCTGCAGCGCTTTGCTTCACTTTTTTGGGTGCAAGGGTTTCTGTCGGGCCCCGCGGAAGTACCGGAATGACTGCGAGGCAGCGCTTCACTTTCGCGGGCGCATTGCATATCTTTTTGCCGTTGCAATCGGCGGGAAGATATGCTTTTCTATTAATAAGCCAAGTTTGGGAAAGGAAAGCGTCATGAGACCTTACACGTCTTATCAAATCAAAAGCTTCAAACACGACGGGCATCTGCACCGCACCTGGCTCGTGAATTGGCGCATTCCACCGGAAATGCTGGATCCCGAGTACCGGGACATGTATGTGTTCATTAACTGCCACACCCGCATCATTGAGGCGGACGGCAAGGAGTGGACGAGCCGGGTTCCGGGAATTTCATTTTTTATCCCGCAATGCTGGTACAATATTGTAGCGCTGCTTGAAGAGGGCGGCGTGCGGTATTATTGCAATATCGCTTCACCGCCTTATCACGACCAAGCGAACCATACGATGACCTACATTGATTATGATTTGGATGTGGTTGTCTGGCCGAGTGGCGAAACACAGCTGCTGGATGAGCATGAATATGAGATTCACAAGAGACAATATCATTATTCATCGACGGTGGAAGACAAGGTGCAGAGCGGATTGCAGGCGCTCCGTGCCCATATCGCTTCGGGGAATCCACCGTTTGGCGACAATCGCTTGCAGGAGTACTATCGGGTGTGGCGAACTTATTTCCCAGAGGTGCCGGAATGAATGAACAAGTGAAAGAAAAAAGAGGATTGCCAGACCCCGGCTCGAAGCTGATGCGCGAGCTGTGGGATTGGGGCAAATCGATCGTAGCAGCTTTGCTGATTGTGATGTTTGTCCATCAATTCGTGTTCAGCCTGTCTATAGTAGAAGGGCAATCGATGGAGCCTACGCTGCAAAATGAGGAGCGGCTGTTCGTCAATCGCGCCCTGTATTATTGGAGCGAGCCCGACCGCGGCGACATCGTGGTGCTGAAGGATCCGCGGGAAAACAGCGACCTGCTGCTGGTCAAACGAGTGATTGGCGTGCCGGGCGATACGATTGAAGTGAAGGATGGACGACTTTATGTCAATGATGAGGTGTATTATGAATCGTATGTTGACACCATGATTGAAGACGGGGATGTAGCGAAAACCGTAGTGCCGGAAGGAGAATACTTTGTTATGGGAGACAACCGGCATCGGAGCGGCAGCTTGGACAGCCGGATTTTCGGTTCTGTACAGAAAAAGAGCATCATTGGCAGAGCGGAGTTTATCGTGTGGCCGATCACACATATAGGAGGCCTCTAATGAAAGAAGTGACGATCTATACAGACGGCGCCTGCTCCGGAAACCCCGGTCCCGGAGGGTGGGGCGCTATTCTTATGTATGGAGAGCATCAGAAGGAGCTTTCCGGCGCAGAGAAGCATACGACGAACAACCGGATGGAAATTCGGGCGGTGGTCGAGGCGCTGTCCCGTCTGAAGGAGCCTTGCCGCGTTAAGGTTTACAGCGATTCCGCCTATGTGGTGAATTGTTTTCAGCAGAAGTGGCATGTGAATTGGGAGAAGCGGGGATGGAAGAACAGCAAGAACCAGCCCGTGGAAAATCAAGATCTGTGGAAAGCGCTGCTGGAGGCAATGAAACCCCATCAAGTCGAGTATATTAAGGTCAAAGGACACAGTGACAACCCCTGGAACAACCGATGTGACGAGCTTGCCGTTAGAGCATACAAGCAATTGGCCCATTCCTGATCAGACAGCCGCAGAGAAGAAATGACGAGTGAAAGGAGGGGGAGTCATGGCGGAATGGCAAAGCCGGGATTGGCAGGCGTTAAAGGAGGAGCTGCGGGCGAAAGCGCCGGAGCTTGGCATAGACAAGCTCGGATTTGCTTCGGCGGAACCGTTCACGACGCTGAAGGGCATACTGGAGCGGCATCGGGAATTGGGGAGAGAGTCGGGCTTCGAGGAGCCGGATCTGGAGAAGCGAACGAGACCGGAGTTGAGCCATGAGGACCCGAGGTCGATTTTGTCTATTGCGGTGGCCTATCCGTCCAAGATGAAAAACCCTCCCCGCTCAGAGCCAGGCGCCTACCGCGGCATCCTTTCGCGTTCGGCCTGGGGGGAGGACTATCACAAGGTGCTGCGCGACCGCCTGACCAAGCTGGAGGCTTGGATCCAGGATCGCATTCCCGAGGCGCGAACGGTGTCCATGGTCGATACGGGCGCACTCGTCGACCGGGCCGTTGCGGAACGGGCGGGCATTGGCTGGACCGGGAAAAATTGCGCGGTCATTACCCCGGAGTTCGGATCATGGGTGTATTTGGGGGAGTTGATCACCAATCTCCCCTTTCCGCCGGACACGCCGGTGACCGAGCAGTGCGGCGACTGTACCCTTTGCATTGACGCCTGTCCGACTGGCGCATTGGTCGGCCCCGGACAGCTGCATGCAGGAAGCTGTGTCTCCTTCTTGACGCAGACGAAGGAGTCCGTCAGCGACGAGATGAAGAAGAAGATCGGCAATCGCCTCTATGGCTGCGATACGTGCCAGATTGTATGTCCGCATAACAAAGGGAAGCATTGGGATCATCATGAGGAGCTTAGACCCGATCCTGACATTGCGAAGCCGCTGCTCAAGCCGTTGCTCACGCTGAGCAATCGCGAATTCAAAGAGCGTTTCGGGACAAGCGCCGCCGCATGGCGGGGCAAGAAGCCGATTCAGCGCAATGCGGTGATTGCGTTGGGCAACTTCAAGGACCGTACCGCCATTCCGGAACTCATCCGCATCCTGCAGAAGGACGAGCGTCCGGTGCTGCGTGAAACAAGCGCATGGGCGCTAGGCCAGATTGGCGGCACCGAGGCGGAAACGGCACTGAACGAAGCGGCCGGCAAGGAACAGGAGCCGGAAGTGCGTGCAGCCATTCAGCGGGCGCTTGCCAGCATGGCGGCGCAGAAGACCGGGGAAGGGGCTCTGAAGTAAGCTTCTGATGTTGGAGTTTTTATGCGGTAGAGGGAGACATGATTTTTCTGTGGCGGATATGTGGCAAATAGCGAAAAGGCGTTAGCCTGGAAAAGAGAGGGTTGACATGAGATACGTTCATGTGGAGGATATTGAACCGGGTCAGATTTTGGGACGCTCGATCTTTTCGGCAAATGGAAATGTACTGTTATCGGAAAATATTGAGCTTACCGTCTATATGATCAATACGCTGCGAAGGATTGGCGTAGAGATGCTCTATATTAAGGATGAACAGTATGCGGACGTGGAAATCGAGGAGGTCATTTCCGAGGAGACAAAGCGGAAAATGACGAAAAAGCTTGGGGAAATGTTCGATTCGATCCGATCGGGCAAATCGTTCAGCGATCGCAGCCTGAGTGTCGGCATTGACGGGCTGCTCGAGGAAATCATGGCAAACCAGGATGTACTGGTCCAGTTGAGCGATATTCGAACGGAAGACAATCGGCAGTATCTGCACGCGCTGAATGTATGCATGATGTCCGTGATGACAGGAATGAATCTGGGGCTGAACGCCCAACAGCTGAAGGAGCTTGCTATCGGGGCGCTGCTGCACGATGTCGGCAAGGTCGGGATACAGCCGGAACACGATGATCCGAGTACGCGCAACCACCATACCTGGCGAGGCTTCGATATCATTAAGCGGGAGCAGAGCCTGGTTGTCGCCCATATTGCCCTGCAGCATCATGAGGCGCTCGATGGGAGCGGCTCGCCTCGCGGGCTGGAGGAAGGCGAAATTCATCTGTACGCGAAAATTGTCGCTGTTGCCAACATGTACGACAATTTGCTGTTCGAGGAGCAGAATGGCAGGCCCCTTATGCCGCATGAAGCATGCGAACGATTAATGGCATTATCGGGAACGAAGCTGGATCGGGATGTGTTGATTGAGTTTTTGCGCATTGTCTCCATCTATCCGACAGGAATTTCAGTTCGCCTATCCACGAAGGAAACCGGCGTAGTAGTAGGCCAGCACAGAGGCCTTCCCGGCAGGCCGGTCATTCGGGTAGTGAAGCAGGACCGGGATGAGTCGATGGAGGTGAAGGAAGTGGATCTTGCCAAGCAGCCTACTGTCTTCATCGAAGGGGTTCTGTCCTGACAGGGGGCGTATACGGCGCCAGTTTTGGCAGCGGTTATGGGATTGAATCCCCTTATTGAACATGCTATGATGTTTAGGACCAGCCGACCAGTTGATTTGTGAAATGGAGTGAAGAGCATGTGGACCACAGTTATTGTTTCTGTCATTACGCTTATAGTAGGAGCGGTCGCCGGTTTTTTTATCGGCACGATGTATTTGCGCAAGCAAATTGAGAAGATGCAAAGCGATCCGAAAATGCTGCAGCAGATGGCTCGCCAAATGGGCTATAACGTAAACAAGCAGCAATTAAATAAAATGCAGCAGGCTATGAAGCATCAGAAGTTTCCCCGCAGATAAGTGTTCCAGGTTAGTTGGACTGCCATATTGTGCGTACAGGCAGACGTCAAGATAACGAGAATAAGAGAGACAGCTTGATGCGGAAGAGGAGAACAGGAGGGAAGAGAAATGGCGGGGATCAAAGATTACAAGAACAGCAAAGTTACCGGCAATCGGGAATTGATAGAAGGCCACGTTAGGGAAATTCTCCGGCTGATCGGAGAAGATGTCGACCGGGAAGGGCTGCTCGAAACGCCGGCCAGAGTGACGCGGATGTACGAGGAGATTTTTGCGGGCTATGAGGTAGATCCGCGCGATGCGCTCGGCGTTACGTTCGATGAGCAGCACGAGGAGCTTGTTATCGTTAAGGACATTGTCTACTACAGCCAATGCGAGCATCATATGGCGCCGTTCTTCGGCAAGGTGCATATCGGGTATTTGCCAAGCGGCAAGATCGCGGGACTCAGCAAATTTGCTAGGCTCGTAGATGCGGTGACCCGCCGTTTGCAGGTACAAGAACGCATCACGTCCGAGATCGCGGACATTCTTGAGGAAGTGCTGCAGCCGCAAGGCGTGATGGTCATCGTCGAAGGCGAGCATCTGTGCATGTGCGCACGCGGAGTCAAGAAGCCAGGCAGCAAGACCGTCACTTCTGCGGTGCGGGGCCATTTTCGCTCCAATGCGGCGCTGCGCTCAGAGTTTTTGTCTTTGGTGAAGGACTAGTCTTGCACGGATACGCGTTGAGTCACACCGTCCGGTTTGAAACCGGGCGGTTTTTTTTTGGGTTGCTGGAAATTGTGGGAGATTGAGACCAGCCGTGTTCGCCGGTTCGCAGGCGGGCGAATTAAATGCAGGTAGTTTCCTGCATTTCGCATGCAGCTGACTGATGCCTGCGGAGGTCACGCCCGCCCGCCGCGGAACGGCTGCCTACCAAATTTTGTGTCCAGGCAGGCGTCGACATCGAAAGCTTAGGTAGACAGATTGCCGCTCTGTTGGTTATACTAGATGTAACACGGTTTCATTACGTGAAACGAACGGAGGCCACTGGGAAAACGGGGGATTGCCGTGGAAGAGGGAAAAGTGACGGTCCGCGCGGTTGAGCGGGCATTGGATATATTGCTTTGCTTCACGGATGCGAATGAATTGACTTTGACAGAAATTGCTATGCGTGTAGGCCTGCACAAGAGCACGGCTTACCGGCTGCTCGCTTCCTTGGAGCATAAGGGTTTCGTTATCCGCGACGCAGAAAGCGAGAAATACCGGCTCGGCTTCCGGCTGTGGGAGCTCTCGGCGAATTTGTCCCAGGCGGATGATCCGGCGATTGTACTGCTGCCGGAGATGGAACGGCTGCGCGATATCATTGGCGAGACGATCAGCCTGTATGTGCGGGACGGCCATGAGCGAATTCGGATACAGGCCGTGCAGAGCAGCCAGGCCATTCGCAGGGTAGCGCCAGTAGGCGTGCGGCTGCCGCTGTATGTGGGCGCCTCCAGCAAGGTGCTGGTGGCGTATGCGGACGCTGTGGACCGCGAGAGCCTGTTCAACAGCCCGACCTGGCCGCAATCCATCGATAGGAATGCCTATGAGCGGCAGCTGCTCGACATACGCGCTTCGGGCTTTGCGACAAGCGTAGAGGAACGGGAGCAGGGAGCGGCGGCTGTAGCGGCTCCGATCCTTAATCGATCGGGCAGGCTGGTTGCGGCGCTGTCCGTATCAGGGCCGGCCAATCGCCTGACCGTGGACAAGATGAAGGAGCATGCGGAAGTGATCAAGGAAGCTGCGGTCCGCATGGGCAAGATGGTAAAGTAAAGGGACGATCCCCCTGCCATGGAAATGGCGGGAACGGATCGTCCCTTTTCGTATGCCGGGCCGGGCGCGCGCCCGATCCGGCTGTTATGCAGATGCTTTACTTCGCGCCGGACAAGATTTGGCGAAGCACCGTTTGCAGGATGCCGCCATTGCGGTAGTAGTCGATATCGACTGTGCTGTCCAAACGAACGACGCAATCGAAATCGAAGGTGCTGCCGTCTTCGCGCGTAGCGGTAACTTTAATTGTCTGGCCAGGCTTGATGTCGTTGCTCAGGCCCTGGAAGTCAAAGCTTTCCTTGCCGGTAATGCCAAGCTGCTTCCAGCCAGTGCCCTCTGCGAACTGCAGCGGAAGCACGCCCATGCCGACGAGGTTCGAGCGGTGAATCCGTTCGAAGCTTTCCGCGATCACGGCTTTCACGCCGAGCAGGAAGGTTCCCTTGGCTGCCCAGTCGCGGGAGCTGCCTGTACCGTACTCTTTGCCGGCCAGAACAACTAGCGGCGTGCCGGCTTCTTGATATTTCATCGATGCATCGTAAATCGACATCACTTCGCCAGTCGGCAAGTAAGTCGTTACGCCGCCTTCTGTTCCCGGCGCAAGCTGGTTGCGAATCCGGATGTTGGCGAAGGTGCCGCGCATCATGACTTCATGGTTGCCCCGGCGGGAGCCGTAGGAGTTGAAGTCCTTCTTGTCCACGCCGTTCGAGGTCAAGTACTCGCCAGCCGGGCTGTCCACCTTGATGTTGCCCGCAGGAGAGATATGGTCTGTTGTAACAGAGTCGCCCATCAGCGCCAGCGCCTTCGCGCCCTTGATCTCTGCGATATCGCCAGGCTCCAGGCCAAGACCTTCGAAGAACGGAGGCTCTTGGATGTAGGTGGATTTCTCATCCCACTCGTACAGCTGGCCTTCTGGTACAGGAATCTCGTTCCAGCGTTGGTTGGCGCGGAAGACGTCCTTGTACTTGTCTGCGAACAGCTCAGGGCTCATGGCGCCAGCAATAGCGTCGCGCACTTCCTGAGAGGACGGCCAGATGTCTTTCAGATAGACAGGCTGGTTGTCCTTGTCATAGCCGATCGGATCGTTGGCAAGATCGATGTTGACCGTTCCCGCCAGCGCGTAGGCTACAACGAGCGGAGGAGAAGCGAGATAGTTCGCCTTCACCTGTGCGTGGACGCGTCCTTCGAAGTTCCGGTTGCCGCTCAAGACGGAAGCGACAGTCAGATCGCTGTCAGCGATTGCCTGGCTGACTTCATCCGGAAGCGGACCGCTGTTGCCGATACAAGTCGCGCAGCCGTAACCGGCAACGTGGAAGCCTAGGGCTTCAAGCGGCTCGATCAGGCCGGATTTCTTCAAGTACTCGGTCACGACGAGGGAACCAGGCGTCAAGCTGCTCTTCACGTAAGCAGGCTTGGTTAAGCCCTTCTCCACCGCTTTCTTGGCTACGAGACCAGCGCCAAGCATAACGCTCGGGTTGGATGTATTCGTACAGCTCGTAATCGCTGCGATGACAACAGCGCCAGTAGTAAGCTTAGTTGTTTCGCCGTTCGGATGCTTCACTTCCACGCTTTCGGCGATCTTCTCTTCGCTCAAGCCGTATCCGCCCTTGTCGATCGGGGTGCGGATGATGGAGTTGAACGCTTCCTTCATATTGGTCAGCTCGATGCGGTCCTGCGGACGCTTCGGGCCGGAGAGGCTCGGAACGACAGTGGACAGGTCCAGCTCGATCGTATCGGAGAATACCGGGTCCGGGGTATCGTCCGTACGGAACATGCCCTGAGCCTTGTAGTATTCTTCCACTAGCGCGACCTGCTCTTCGCTGCGGTTCGTGCCGCGGAGATAGTTCAGGGTTTCGTTATCGACCGGGAAGAAGCCTACGGTCGCGCCGTATTCCGGAGCCATGTTGGCAACGGTTGCGCGGTCTGCCAGCGTGATGTTGCTCAGGCCGGAGCCGTAGAATTCAACGAACTTGCCGACAACGCCCTTCTTGCGGAGCATCTCGGTAACCGTCAGCGCAAGGTCAGTCGCAGTAGCGCCTTCCGCCAGGCTTCCGGTCAGCTTGAAGCCAATGACATCCGGAGTGACGAAATAAAGCGGCTGGCCAAGCATGCCCGCTTCGGCCTCAATACCGCCGACGCCCCAGCCGACTACGCCGAGACCGTTAATCATAGTTGTATGGGAGTCTGTACCTACGAGAGAGTCCGGATAGACGAAGGTTTCGCCGTCGACTGTCTTCGTAGCGGCAACGGAGGCCAGATACTCCAGGTTAACCTGATGGACAATACCAGTTGCCGGCGGCACAGCACGGAAATTATCGAATGCCGTTTGCGCCCAGCGCAGGAAACGATAGCGTTCTTCGTTGCGCTGGAATTCAAGATTCATATTGGTAGCCAGCGCATCCGGGGAACCGAAAGCATCGACCATAACAGAGTGGTCAATAACGAGATCGACAGGCACAAGAGGGTTGATGCGCTTCGGATCTCCACCCGCACGCTCGGTTGTAGCGCGCATAGCCGCCAGGTCGACAACGACAGGCACGCCTGTAAAGTCCTGCAGCACGATGCGCGCAGGAATAAACGGAATTTCCTTGTTCTTGCCCGCGCCGTTCGCCCAGTTGGCGATTTGATTCACATGCTCTTCCGTAATCGCTCTGCCGTCGAATTGACGGACGGCTGCTTCCAACAGCACCTTGATCGAGAAGGGAAGACGGGAAATGGCCTCATACCCTTGGTTCGCCAAGTCCGGCAGGGAGTAGTAGGTTACGGTTTTTCCGCCAGCATTCAGCTGTTTGCGTACGGAAAAATGATCTTTTGTACTCATTATGTTTCCGCCTCCTTGCTTAGTTTCATCTGGTGAAACCCGATTTCATATTTCTCAGCAATACAAGTATACTCTTTTCGCTTCGGTTGGTAAAGGTCTTTTTTCCCCTCATGAACGGTTCTGTTTCTTCATATAGTAGTGAAGATGAAATCGTCAATCTTCTGCGGCTGCCGGGCGCTTTTGGGCCGGGGCCGTACCGGGGGGATTCGGATGGCAGAGCAATGGAAACAAGTGCTTCGGGACTACGCAGAGGCCCGCAATCGGATGCTGTGCGAAAATCGCGCAGAGCCATTGTCCGCCGTCTGCGGTGACAGCGTCTACAGACGGAAGCAGGAGAAGCGATTGCATTATAGGGCGGAGCGCGACAAGCAGCGGCTGGTTGAACCGGTGGAAGCGGAGACGCGCCTGCGTATTGAAGATATATTCGCACAGGATGAACGGCTGGCTGCTCAGATAGCTCTGCGCAGCTGTATCACATACAAGCAATCCGGCCAGGGATTCCGGGATGAGCGGGTTGAACGGGAACGGGTGGTGCTGTCCCGCTCGGGAGGAATCTGGCAGATTGCGCGCGTTACACCGATGGAGGTGGAACGGAGGGCTCCGCTTCCTTCTCCCGGGGTAGCGCAAAAGCCCAAGGAAAAGGCGGGCAGCACGCCTTATCTGAATCAAGCTGTCCTTTCCTCTCAGACGAGGAGCAAGCCGTACGACCGACGCAAGGTCTTGGAATATGCAGATTTGTGGTGGGATCAGCATAATCCGGAATTCCGGGCATTCGACGTTGATTGCACTAATTATGTTTCCCAGTGCCTCTATGCAGGCGGGGCGCCCATGAATTATACTGGCAATAGGGCTTCTGGCTGGTGGTATAAGCATGCCGGCGGCAGCGGCGACCAGTGGAGCTTCAGCTGGTCTGTCTCCAACAGCCTGCGCTGGTATCTGGGCACAGCGAAGAGCGGCTTGCGCGCTGACATCGTCGAGGAAGCTTCCCAGCTTGAAGTGGGCGATGTCATCATCTACGACTGGGACGGCGATGGGCGGTTTCAGCATAGTACGATCGTCACCGGGTTCGATGCTCAGGGCATGCCGCTGGTGAATGCGCACACGGTCAACAGCAGGCGCCGCTACTGGGATTATCGCGATTCCTATGCATGGTCGGAAGCAACGCGATATGTATTCTGCCATATACCGGACACTTTGTGAGTCTGGATGCTTTACATGCATGAACAGATGCCTTCATAGGATGTCGTGTTCTTGGAAAAATATACTTACCCGGAGGACTGTAGAATGAACAATAAGCTTAAAGTCGGTCTCGTGTACGGCGGCAAATCCGGCGAGCATGATGTGTCCTTGCAAACGGCGCTTGCTGTCATTCAGGCGTTCGACTTTGAAAAGTATGAGATAAAGCCATTTTATATTACAAAGCAAGGGGAATGGGTATCCGGTAAGAGGATCACAGAACGCATCGCGACCAAGGAACAGCTGTTGCTGCAAGGGGAAGGCGTTGGCGAGGGCGGTGGTTCTTCGGCAGTGGCGCTCGCCCCTATTTTCGGCGCGCAGTCGCTCGCAGAGTCGCAGGCAGATGCTACCGGAGGGGAGAGAATTGATGTCATATTTCCTTTGCTTCACGGTACGTTCGGAGAGGACGGCACGATTCAGGGCTTGATGGAGATGGCCAACATTCCTTATGTGGGAGCGGGCGTGCTGGCATCGGCAGCGGGCATGGATAAGGTGATCATGAAGAAGCTGTTCGCCGAGGCGGGACTTGCGCAATGCATGTATCGCTACTTCACCCGTCACCAGTGGAAGAAGGACGCCTCTTTTTATATTACGGAAATCGAGGTTACGCTCGGCTATCCTTGCTTCGTGAAGCCGGCCAATCTCGGCTCGAGCGTGGGCATCTCCAAGGCCAAGAACCGCGAGGAGCTGATTGCGGCCATTGAAGAGGCGCTGCGCTTCGACCGCAAGATTATCGTGGAAGAGCTCGTTGAGGGCAGGGAAATTGAAGTAGCCATTCTGGGCAATGACGAGCCCATGGCATCTGTACCGGGTGAAGTTGTTTCATCCAGCGACTTCTATGATTACCGGGCGAAGTATGTCGACGGCAAGTCGGCCATGGTTATTCCGGCGGATATTCCCGAGGGCCGGAAGGAGGAAGTGCGCGAGCTGGCCTTGCGCGCATTCGAAGCGATTGACGGAAGCGGCTTGTCGCGTGTCGATTTCTTTATGCGGGAGCATGACGGCCGGTTCCTGATTAATGAAATCAATACAATGCCCGGCTTTACCCCGTACAGCATGTATCCGTTGCTTTGGAAGGAGAGCGGGAAGAATTATCAGGAGCTGCTCGATGATTTGATTCGTCTGGCCATGGAACGGTATAATGAGAAGCAACAAAACCAGTATGTCTTCGATATCTAAGACGACAGCTGTGTGACAGACCAAAGCACGAAGCAGAGGTGACGCACATGGGTTTCGAAACAGAATTCAATTCCGTATGCAAGTTCAAGTCGGAGAAGGAACTGGACGATCTTCTCGAGTACGGGAAGACCGCCATGCTGAAGAGCGGCTTCCGCGTGTACCCGACGGGGCAGAAGTGCATTGCCTATACGCCGGACAATCAGGCGGTTGCGATTGTGAAGATCACGGCTTCTATAGCGGAAATCACCTTTCAGGGCGAGGAAATGACCAAGGTGGAGATGGATCTCGTCCGCAAGCTGACAGAGGAAGAAGCCCGCATTCAGACTGCCTTGGCTGAGGAAATGTTTTTTGGCGAGCACAAGGGTTGAAGGGATTGAGAGTGAGGAAGGCGGCGTCGAGCCGTTATTCTCCTCTCTTGACAATTCTAACTGTTACTAGTATTATCACAGATAAGCAGACGTCAGGAACGCTATTCCGCGCATCTGGTTTTTCAGAAATGGAGAACGAAAGCATGAACAGTGAATTTACGGTGGCCGTTCATGGGTTGGTCCTGCTAGCCCAGCGCCCTGACCGCATGGCGACAAGCGACATGATCGCTTGCAGTGTGAATACGCACTCCGCGCGGGTTCGACGGGTAATGGGATGGTTGAAGAAATCTGGCATGATTTCGACGAAGGAAGGCATTGGCGGAGGATATGTGCTCATGGGAGATCCGGAGGAGATTACTTTGGCCCACGTGTACAGGATACTGGCTATGGGCTCCGTTGTGCCGAGCTGGAAGTCGGGCGGAGCGGACCCGGATTGCATGGTCGCCACGCACATGGAAGATGTCATGAGTGAGGTGTTCCGGGATACCGAGATGCAGATGATGAAGCATCTGGATCGCGTCACGATCGCAGATTTGCTGGATCAAGTCAGGAAAGCCGCAGACGGCTCAAAGAAAAGACCCAAATAGCTGTTTCAAAAAAAACGCACTGAACATGCAGCGGATTTCCGGGCTAACTGTTACTATAACAGTCACAATGTAGGGCGGCGTCATTTGTCCGTCCGAATAAAAATAAAGGAGTGGTTCCCTTATGGCAGCAACAGTTATCCACACAAGCAACTTGCAGGAAACGGTCAAGGAAGGCGTGGCTTTGGTTGACTTCTGGGCCCCCTGGTGCGGGCCTTGCAAAGTACAGCTCCCGATTGTGGAAGAATTGTCCGAGGAGCTGGCGGGTCAAGCCGTTATCGGCAAAGTGAACGTAGATGAAGAGGGCGAGCTTGCCAGCCAATTCGGCATTTCCAGCATCCCAACCCTGATTTTGTTCAAGGACGGACAGCCGGTAGAAAAAATGGTCGGCCTGCAAAGCAAGGACAGCCTGAAAGCAAAAATCGCCCGCTACAGCAATTGAATAGCATAGCGAAAAGCCCTCGCCCACCCGCTTGCGGATGGAGCGGGGTTTTTTTGTCTCGTTTCGCGCGCAAGGGGAATTGTAAAGGAAACGGACTTCTCTTTTTCTGTTATCCATGTTAAAATTTTCGCAACCTTCGACAAAGTTAGATCGTATACCTTATTAGGAATATATTCCCACACCTTGCGCGTAAGGATGAGTGGAAAGGAGTTTGACGTATGCTGGAGCTGTACTGGGGATGTCTGATATTCGGCGTATTGTTCGTGCTCGTTTCCGTAGTGCTTGGCGACCTGATTGGCAGTTGGTTCGATGGAGCGCTGGAGTTTTTGTCGCTGGATGCCCCGGATTTCATCCATCCGATGACCATCGTGGGCGGATTGACGGTGTTCGGCGGTGCCGGAGTGCTCTTGACGCAGTACGCGCCCCTTGCCGTATGGCAGACGGCGGTCGTCTCCCTGACTGCGGCTGTACTCAGCTCCACAGTGGTCTTTTGGGCCTACGTCAGATCTATGAAGCAGGCAGAAAATTCGCTGGCGTACACGATGAGCGAGCTGGAAGGCAAGATTGGAGAGGTGAACATTCCAATCCCTGCGGGAGGCTTTGGCGAAGTGAAGGTGCAGCTTGGCACGAGCACCGTTTACGAGATTGCTTCCGGCTTCGACGGAACTGAGCATGCCACAGGCAGCAAGGTGATTGTCGTCGAAGTGCGCGATGGTGTTCTGCTTGTTGCCGATTTTGCCCAGTCGATGCAGCTGGAATGAAGCGTCGGGCAGGCATCGCCAAGGCCAGACAGCATCCGGGAAGCGTTATTATTCGATGTAAGGCGGAAGCATGACGGAAGGAAAATCATGATGAGGAGGAGCTTATGGAGACTATGGGAATTCCGTTTATTGTGATGGCGGTTATCGTACTGCTGGGGGTAGCGTTCTGGGCCCGATACAAGACGGTAAGCGCAGATCAAGCCATGGTGGTGACCGGTTCATTCCTGGGCAGCAAGCATACGGTTGTGGATGATACCGGACGGCGAATTAAAATTGTGCGCGGCGGGGGAGCTTTTATTCTCCCGATCTTCCAGAAGGCAGAGTTTTTGTCGCTCTTGTCAAGCAAGCTGGACGTATCTACGCCCGAGGTTTACACGGAGCAAGGCGTGCCGATTATGACAGACGGGGTCGCCATTATTAAGATAGGCGGTGCGGTCGAGGATATTGCCACTGCGGCAGAGCAGTTCCTTGGCAAGCCGACCGAAGCGTTGAAGGCAGAAGCGCAAGAAGTGCTGGAAGGCCACTTGCGGGCGATTCTTGGATCGATGACGGTAGAAGAGATTTACCGCAACCGCGACAAGTTCGCTCAGGAGGTGCAGGCAGTCGCCGCGCGGGACTTGAAGAAGATGGGCCTGCAGATCGTTTCGTTCACAATCAAGGATGTCCGCGACAAGCATGGCTATCTGGATGCGCTTGGCAAGCCGAGAATTGCTGCGGTGAAGCGGGACGCGGAGATCGCCGAAGCAGACGCAGTGCGTGACGCGCGTATTCAGAAGGCGCGCGCGGAAGAGGAAGGGCAGAAGGCGGAGCTGCTTCGCGATACGAATATTGCCGAAGCGTCGAAGGAGAAGGAATTGAAGGTTGCTTCTTTCAAGCGCGAGCAGGATCAGGCGAAGGCAGAGGCCGACCAGGCCTACCATATTCAAGAGGCGCGTTCCAAGCAGCAGGTAACGGAAGAACAGATGAAGATAGAGCTCGTGCGCAAGCAGAAGGAGATTGAGCTGGAGGAGAAGGAAATCCAGCGGCGCGAACGGCAGTACGACGCAGAGGTCAAGAAGAAAGCGGATGCCGATCGTTACGCAGTCGAGCAGGCGGCTGAAGCGGAGAAAGCCCGCCGCATGCGCGAGGCCGACGCAGAGCAGTACAAGATCGAAGCGGAAGCTAAAGCCGTAGCAGAACAGAAACGGCTGGACGGTCTGGCGCAAGCGGAAGCCGAGAAGGCCAAGGGTACTGCAGAAGCGGAAGTCATTCGCTCCAAAGGCTTGGCTGAAGCAGAGGCGAAGGAGAAGCTGGCCGAAGCGTTCGCGAAGTACGGGGATGCTGCCGTGCTGGACATTATTGTGAAGATGCTGCCTGAGCTGGCTGGACGCGTAGCCGAGCCGATCAAGGGCATCGACAAGCTGACAGTCGTCGATACCGGGAACGGCGAAGGCGCCGCACGCGTCAGCAATTACGTGACCTCGCTGATGGCGACCGCTCCGGAAATGCTGAAAAATGTATCGGGCATCGATATCGAAGGACTCATGAAAAATTTGGCATCAAAAGGGAACAAGCAGGCGCCTGCATGGAAGGAAGCGAAGCATGAAATTGCAGCGGGTAGTTCGTCCGCCTCTTCCGGGCAGGACCTGGAAGTTCTGCGGCCTTCATCGGATGTGCAGACAGATGCTTCCGAATAGGAAGCGGACAGTCTAGACAAGACCTGGCAGGAAATGAAACCATCTTCACGGTTCTGCGTAATGCTTAGTAATGAACACCAGAATTCAATCTTTGAGGAGGATATTCAAACATGAGTATTTTTAAGAGAATTCGGGATATTTCTGTAGCGGCCATCAACGACTTGATCGACAAGGCGGAGGACCCGGTCAAGCTTTTGAATCAGTACTTGCGCGACATGGAGGACGACATTGCCGATGCGGAAGTCGCGGTAGCGAAGCAGATCGCTGTCGAGAAGCGTCTGAAGCATCAGTTCGAAGAAGCGCAGGAAATGGTTGAGAAGCGCCACCAGCAGGCGATGAAAGCTTTGGAAGCAGGCAATGAGGACTTGGCGCGCCGTGCGCTGCAAGACAAGAAGAGCCATCAAGCGAAAGCGGAAGATTTCGAGCAGCAGCATGCGAATGCGAAATCGAATGCGGACCAGCTCCGCAAGCAATTGCAGGAGATGAAAGCCGAGTTCGAAAAGATGAAGAACCGCAAGGACTCGCTGGTTGCGCGTGCGGAGGCGGCGAAGGCGCAGAAGCAGATCAACCGCACGATGTCCGGCTTCGGCAAGGACACTGGCGCCAAGGGTTTCGACCGCATGAGCGAGAAGGTCATGCAGCTCGAAGCGGAGGCAGAGGCGAGCAGAGAGCTGAGATCAAGCAGCACATCGCTTGACGATGAGCTGGCTGCTCTCGACAAGGACAATGTAGACGATGATTTGGCCGCCCTGCGAGCTGAATTGGATAGCAAGAAGGCGGGCAACTAATCTTCTAGCCAATCATTTGGCGTCGCACGATTTGCCGGCAGTGACAACACACCCTTGCCTGCCGAACAAAAAAACAACTCTCAGAGCAATTTGCCGAGAGTTGTTTTTTTTATGTCTTGAACAGGCTGGTCATCCATAAACCCGCACCGCTAAGCCGTGACCGGGGGAGTTGAATGACAGCTAGTCCCTAGGAGCAGAACGGGACCGCTTGCGGCGGCGCCTGTCCCGCACAATGCCTGCGAGAAAGGCCGGGCAGCTTCTGATCGAGCGCGCAAAGTGTCTGCCGCGGCGTGCGAAGAAGAACAATCGCTCGAATACAGTGCCTTTGATCCAGGCCGGCGAATGACGGATGCGCGCAGCGTAATCATCGAGGGCGGCGTCCGCGCCTACACAGAGCGGCACATTCAATTCGTGCATACAGTTGTGCAGCCACAGTTCCCTTTCGGGAGAAGGAAGGGCGACAAACAAAATATCCGAGCCGCTTCGGGCAATGGCATGCAGAGCGTTCGTTTCTTCATGCGAATGCAGCCATACGGATATGGCGCCCGACACCTGCAGATACGGGTAAAAAAGACGGATATACAGCTCCGCGCTCTGCAGCAGTTCCGGCTCTTCTCCTACCAAAAAAATGCGGTATCGGCTCTGGTTGGCCAAGGCGAGCAGCTTGTCTACCAGTTCAATCTGGGTAACCCGTTCCGGCACCGGAATGCCATGCAGGCGGGAAGCGAGCACAACAGCATGGTCTCCGGCGCAGATCATCGGAGAAGCGTTCACAATGTCGCGCAACTCGGCGCTGCGCTGCAGTCTGACCAGAAGCTCGGTGCCGGCAACAATGAGCTGTGCCGCTGTCCGATGCTGGATGGAGGAATGTGCCCATTCCACAATCTCTTGCACAGAGAGAGCATGCAGATAGGTCGAATGAAAAGGATAGCGCTTGGGAGAATGGATCGGATTCATGCCGGGATGCCATCCTTCCCCTTGCAGATGAAATGTTGCGATACGCAAACGGAGGGTTGTTCGTTGGTGCTGGCGCTCATACCCACACTTCCTTTACATAGCGAATGATGTTGGAGGGTGGTGGGTGCGCCACTCGCTCGACAAATTCCAGGCGCCCATGTCGGAATTTGCTTCATTGCTTCACCAGAGGAAACAAAACTAGATTGGAACTGAATAAAACGTTTTCAAGAAAAAGAATTTGTCTCATTATAGCATGAAACGGGAGGCCTTGTAAAACGATGAACAGAGTAGGGAAAGACATCAGGCGGGGTTCATGGCAAGCCGTTCGGGACACAATATTTGACATCAAGAGACAGGAGGGAAATGGCTATGATTGTCCGCTTTGGGTATGTCGCGATGTCGGTTGAGGTAAAAAATGCGTCGCCTTCCAAGACGATGACTGCTACCCAGTTCGCCAAGCTGGCGGACAGGGAGGCAGCGATTCGCAAGCTGGAACGAATCGCTGCTGAGAACCTGCATAATACACTTCGGCTGCTGCGTCACAATAAGGCGCATGACATCAAGCTGTACCGATTTTCGTCCAAGCTGATTCCGCTAATCGGGCATGAGATGCTGGCGGATTGGGACCCATTCCCGCAGCTGGAGGAGTCCTTTCGGGAGGTTGGAGATTACGTTAAGGAGAATGGCATGCGGGTGAGCTTTCACCCGGACCATTTCACAGTGCTCAGCACGCCGCGCGAGGAAGTGCTGGCCCATTCCATTGCTGATCTGGACAGGCACGTACGCATGCTGGAGGCGATGGGATTGACGAAGGAAGCCAAGTGCAACATTCATATCGGAGGCTCTTACGGGAGCAAGGATAAGGCAATGGCCCGCTTTGCCGCCAATGTCAAGGCGCTGCCTGCGCGCATTCGGGAAAGGCTGATGTTTGAGAACGATGATAAGACATTCACGGCCAGGGAGACGCTGCAGGCTTGCCAGGAGCTGGGCGTTCCGATGGTGCTGGACGTTCATCATCATGCCGTGAACAACGAGGGGGAAGACATGGAGGAGCTGTGGCCCGCAATCGCCGCAACGTGGAAGGAAACAGGCCTTCCCCCCAAGATTCACGTGTCCAGTCCCAGGAGTGACAAGGATCCAAGGGGACATGCCGATTATGTGAACGCGGCTGAACTGGCCGCAGCTTTGCGCGGAATCGGGCCGCATTCGCCCGAGCTGGATGTCATGATTGAAGCGAAGCGCAAGGACGGGGCTTTATTTCAGCTGATGAAGGACTTGGCGGATTTCTCTGAAGCGGAACCCGTCAATCAGGCATCGATTGTGTGGAAATAAGTTCATTCAAAAGAATCGGTTCAGCGAAACGCTGCGAGGGGGAGAAGAGGAAGAAAAGTCGAACGAGTGGAAATGTTCGAAAAATACCTTTACGGTCTCAAGGGGGTGTGATAATATGAACGAAAATGAACTATAACGAACATAAAAGGGAGGATAAACGGATGCAAGTCAGACATGCAACCAATCCGACGGACTTCAAGACTTATACAACGGAGCGAATTCGGCAGGATTTCTTGATCGAGGAGCTGTTTCAAGCGGATGCTATCCAGATGGTGTACACCCACTACGACCGGATGGTGATAGGGGGCTGTGTGCCTGTCAGCAAGGCGCTGCAGCTCGCGGCAGACGAAACCTGGAAGACGGGCTCTTTCCTGGAACGGCGGGAGGCTGGCTTCGTGAACATCGGCGGTCCGGCCATCCTTGCAGTGGACGGTGAAGCCTACGAGCTGCAGAAGCTTGATGCGCTCTATGTTGGACGCGGCGCTACAAGCGTGGAGTTGGCCAGCGCAGATTCGTCCGATCCGGCGAAGCTGTACTTCACTTCCGCACTGGCGCATGCAAGCCTGCCGACTGTCAAAATCTCCATCGACAAGGCGAATCCGATGCATATGGGATCGCTGGATACATCGAATGAACGCACTATTTACCAATACATTCACGCAGATGGCGTGCAAAGCTGCCAGCTGATGCTGGGCATCACGCTGCTGAAGCCGGGCAGCATCTGGAATACAATGCCGCCTCATCTCCATGATCGGAGGATGGAGGCTTACTTGTATTTCAACATGGAAGAGGATACCCGTGTGTTTCACTTGATGGGCGAGCCGAATGAAACCCGTCATATTGTTGTGAAAAATGAGCAGGCAGTCCTTTCGCCGCCGTGGTCGATCCATTCCGGAGCAGGGACTGCAAGCTATTCCTTCATATGGGCGATGGCGGGAGAAAATTATACCTTCAAGGATATGGACCCGGTGCCGATGAATACGTTGAAGTAAGCAACAGGGAGGAACGGGTCTATGCTGGCCGTAGAGAGGCAACGAATTATATTGGATAAGCTGCAGCGTCAAGGCGCCGTGAAGGTGTCTGACCTCAGCACAGAGCTGCAGGTGACCGAGAAGACGGTTCGGGAGGACCTGGAGAAGCTCGAACGGAGCGGTCACCTTAAGCGCATTCATGGGGGAGCTGTGCAGCCGACGGAGGAGAACAGCCAGCTGCTGACATTGCAAATTCCGAATACGCGATGTATGCAGGAGAAGGCGGAGATTGCCGAAGCTGCCATCGGGCTTATACGCAAGGGTGATATTATCGCGCTGGACGGCGGCAGCACCACGTTGGAAATTGCCAAGCGACTGGCGAACGAAGAGCTGACCGTGCTGACGAATGATGTGATGATCATACGCGAGCTTGCCGTGAAGGAACAGATTCGGCTCATTGTGCCGGGCGGGTATCGCCGTCATAATCACTTGATCGGTACGCACAATCTGGACTGGATCAGGAGCATGAATGTGCAGAAGGCTTTCCTGTCTGCGACCGGCATCCATCCGGAATATGGATTGACGGTTTTTATCGATGATCTGATTGAGCAGAAGAAGGCTTGGGTTGCTTGTGCGCAAACGGTGTATTGTGTAGCGGATCACAGCAAGTTCGACAAGGCGGCGCTCGTCACCTTTGCCGATTTGGATGAAGTTGACCTGTTTCTGACGGACAGCGGTATCGCACCGGAGGTTTTGGAAACATACAAGGCGGGCGGAGTTCAGATTCAAGCTGCGGGCAAGGAGGAATGAACGGGAATGAACTGGTTTGATTTAACGGGGAAAACCGCGATCGTGACGGGTGCGGGACGGGGACTCGGCAAAGCGATAGCGGCAGGCTTGGCGCAGGCGGGAGCAGATGTGGCGCTGGTCACTTCGCGCACCTCTGCGGAACAGACGAAGCAGCTGGTGGAACAGCATGGCAGGCGGGCGCATATCGTCCAATGCGATGTCAGTGATCGCGATCAGCTGCCGTTGCTCATTGCGGAAGTGAAGCGGGTGTTCGGACGCATCGATATTTTGGTCAACAATGCAGGCGTCATTCGGCGCACGCCGGCGGCTGAGCATGCGTACGAGGATTGGCAGGACGTGCTGGATGTCAATTTGAATGCCGTTTTTGTGCTTTGCCAGCTGGCTGGCAGGGAGATGCTTGCGCAAGGCAGCGGCAAGATCATCAATATCGCCTCCATGCTTTCCTTCCAGGGAGGGATTACCGTACCAGGCTATACTGCCAGCAAGCATGCGGTAGCCGGACTGACGAAAGCGTTCGCCAACGAATGGGCGGCCAAGGGCATTCAGGTGAACGCCATCGCTCCGGGATATATGAGCACGGACAACACTGCAGCGCTGCAGGCGGACGAGGCGCGCAATCGGCAAATTGTGGAGCGCATTCCTGCAGGCCGTTGGGGCGAGCCTGAGGATCTTGCCGGTCCGGTGGTCTTCCTGGCCTCTTCCGCTTCCGATTATATGAGCGGCCATGTGCTTTGCGTCGATGGCGGCTGGATGGTGCGGTAGGAAGGCGCGGAAGGCCCAACCGCGAAGCGGTTTCCAAAACAGGCTGAAACCTTATAGCAATTCCCACGTATATTCAGTAGAATAGGTAAAGAGAACCGAAGAGAAAAGAGTGGGATGCCATGGGTACAAGCGATGGAAAAACGCCATATGTCGTAGGCAGCAAAAACCATACTGCCGTAGCCATCAGCGCCGCTTCGAAATCCGGCGAATGGATCAAAAGCCGCATGGGACAATTTCAGGAGTTGAACCTGAAGTCTTCGCCAACGGATTTGGTAACGGAAGTGGACAAGGGCTCGGAGACGATGATCCGCAACCTCATCCAGACTCATTTTCCGCAGCATGATTTTTTGGGGGAAGAGGGCGTCGAGCCTGGTGCTGAAGCTTCGGCGAAAGCGTTGGGCGAGTGCAAGGATAGCGAGTTTTTATGGATTGTAGACCCAATTGACGGCACTACGAACTTTATTCACGGATTTCCGTTTTACTGCGTTTCGATTGCGCTGGCCGTTCGCGGCGAGGTGCAGCTCGGCGTTGTGTACAACCCTTTCCATGACGAGATGTTCGTGGCAGAACGGGGGAAGGGAGCATACTTACGGGGCAAGCGGACGGCTGTTTCGGAGGAGCTGCGCTTGTCGGACAGCCTGATCGCCACCGGCTTTCCTGCGGATCGCGGCAAGAATCTTACCGCGAATATGCGCGGATTGAATCGAATCGTGAACAAGGCGCGCAATGTGCGGACTGCGGGGTCCGCGGCGCTCCATCTGGCCTATGTAGCGGCAGGGAGACTAAGCGGGTTCTGGGAGTACGGCCTGAACGCCTGGGATTTGGCGGCCGGTTCCCTGATCGTGCAGGAGTCGGGCGGGCGAATCACTGACCTGAATGGAAATCCGTATACGCTGGAAGTGCGTGATGTCCTGGCGTCGAACGGACGCATTCATGATGAGCTGCTAACAGAGTTGGAACAAGCCTAATGAATTAGAAGCGCATCAGAGCGTTATGAAGCAGGTTGATCTGCAAGAGGGCGATGCCGATAGCATCCGGGTTGGCAAGCAACCGGATCTGCGGCACGCCCTTTTGTTTTCCCCTGGTTGGCGGCGGATGGCCCAACCGATGCACGGCTCTGTCAGATGCCTGCGGCTGCACGGCGCATGGATGGCAGCAGCATCGCATACATTGACGGTAAAGAAACCGGATCAGCAGATGGGGGTGCAGAGGATGGCGATTTCTGTTCACAGGCGAACGGAAGGGGATGGATACTCTATCGGGCAGGCTGCTGTACCAGTCGATTCGGGCAGGCCGCCTGGACAGCGGAACGGGCCTGCAGGCGCCATTCAGGAGGAAATGGCTGCAAGCTTATGGACTTTGCTGCAGCAGTATGGCGACAAGAAGCATCTCTCGGGAAGACGTTCGCTGCGTGTTTTGGATATTGGCGCAGGGGATGGCAAGCTGGTCTCGCGGCTGGCTGCGCGCTGTCCGCATGCGGATCTGACCGTGTTGAACGGAGCGGCGGGAGCGCTGCATCCAGTAGAAGCCGCAGGATTTGCGTCTGCTAATTTCGCACCATCTGCAGATGTTCGGAGCGCCTGGCTGCTGCCGGAAGCAGTTCCTCTGCACACAAGTGAAGTCATCCAGACACGCTCGTATCCGAGTGTGCACAGTCTGCTGTCCCATGCGAAAGAGCTGGGTGCCGGCAGTGTGCTGCATATGGGCTTTCCCGGCCTGTCAGCGTGCAGAAGGCTGCTTCATTCCGTTGAGCGCTGTTATGAGACGCTTTGCGCCGCAGAGGGGGAAATTCCTTCGACATATCACCTCATGTATGGAGTCTTCCAGCGAAAACAAGTAT
This sequence comes from Xylanibacillus composti, assembly GCF_018403685.1. NCBI lineage: Bacteria > Bacillati > Bacillota > Bacilli > Caryophanales > Paenibacillaceae > Xylanibacillus > Xylanibacillus composti. Next base: position 13,374 of record NZ_BOVK01000025.1, on the reverse strand, counting down.
AATGGGGGCAAAGGAGGAGTCGAACACACATGGAATCAAACAAAACAAATGGCGTCCTTGATGTAGTGACTTTTGGCGAATCGATGGGTCTGTTAATGCCGCTTCGTGCCGTTGCTCTGGAGCAGACGGAATTGCTTGTGAAAGGCTTCGGCGGTGCAGAGAGCAATGTGGCGATCGGGCTGGCACGCATGGGCAGCAAGGTCGGCTGGTTCGGCCGTATGGGGAACGATCCTTTTGGCCGCACGATTTTGAAAACGCTTCGCAGCGAAGGGGTGGATGTGTCCGCCGCAGCGCTCACCGATGAGGGACCTACCGGCGTCATGTTCCGCGATAAAGTGGCAGGCAAGATTAACGTCTATTATAACCGCAAGCAGACGGCGGCCAGTGTGATGAAGCCGGAGCATCTGGATGAAGCCTATATCGCCTCGGCCAAGGTGCTTCATATTACCGGGATTACAGCAGCGCTGAGCGAGAGCTGCCGGGAGACGCTTCGGGAAGCGATCCGCCTGGCGAAGAAGAACGGCGTCAAGGTCAGCTTCGATCCGAACTTGCGTCTGAAGCTGTGGACGATTGAGCAGGCCAGAGAGTTCGTGCTGCCGGTGGCGGCCGAAGTCGATTATTTCCTGCCAGGGTTGGACGAGCTGAGGCTGCTCTACAACACAGAGGACGAACGGGCCATCTTCAACAAGCTGCATGAAATGAAGACCACCTCGATCGTCAAAGGCGGGGAAGGAGCCACCTATGTGGTGCAAAATGGCCAGGCTACCCCGGTGCGCTATGAGCTGGTAGAGAATGTAGTCGATACGGTTGGAGCAGGAGATGCGTTCTGTGCGGGCTTCCTTGCAGGCATTACGCGCGGCATGAGCGACGAAGAGGCAGTGCGCCAAGGCAACCTGCTTGGCTCGATGATCATCCAAATCGAAGGCGATTGGGAAGGCATGCCGACATACGAGGAAGTGCAAGCGAAGATGAACAACGCTAAACATATAGAACGATAAAGACTAAATAAAGATTTCATAGCAGAAGAATTATCGATAATCGATAGAAGGAGCAAGCAGTCGTTATGAAAAAGTTAAAGCTGATCCAACAAATTACGGATGGAGGCGTCGTCGCCGTACTGCGTGCCAGCTCGCCGGAGGAAGCAGTGGAGATGGCAGATCGCAGCATCGCCGGCGGCATGCGGATTATTGAGCTGACGATGACAACCCCGTTCGCCCTGAAGGCAATGGAGACCCTTGCAGGCAAGTACTCCAGCGCCGACCCGAGCGCGGACAATTACGCTGTCGTAGGCGTCGGAACCGTGCTCGATCCGGAAACGGCCCGCGCCGCCATTCTCAGCGGAGCTGAGTTCATCGTTGGCCCGTCCCTGAATCCGGAGACGGTCCGCTTGTGCAATCGCTACCGCGTGCCCGTCATGCCGGGAGTGATGACCATTCAGGACATTCAGAGCGCGTTGGAGCTTGGCGTCGATATCGTCAAGCTGTTCCCGGGCAACCTGTTCTCGCCGTCGATGATCTCCGCGATTAAGGGCCCGCTGCCGCAGGCGAACGTCATGCCGACAGGCGGTGTCGACCTGGACAACCTGGGCGACTGGATCAAGGCAGGTGCGGTGGCTGTCGGCATTGGCTCCGATCTGACGAAGGAAGCGGTCAAGACTGGCAACTTCGAGCTGATTACGGAGAAGGCCGCCGCCTACGTGGACGCCTTCCGCAAGGCGAAGGGGCAGTAAGGACTATCCCCTTTCTGCGGTTTGATGGAACATGAGACTACCGAGAACATAATTGCTGCCACCTGCACGATAGCTGCTGGACACGAGGCAGGGGCCGGGGCGCAAAGAGCAGACAGGGAGCAGAAGGGAAGAACGGGATGACCGGAGCAGCCGGTTTGAAGCTGTAGCGGTCATTCCTGTCCGTTAGCGTGCAAAAAACGCTCTTCTGATTTTCTAACGGCCGCTGCTGTCCATTAGAGGCCATAAAGCGTTGTTTTGACCTGTCAATTCAGCGCTAATGGTCATCCGCGTCCGCTACATTGTCTAAAAGCGCCCCATACGCACTGTAACGGTCACCTATGTCCGTAAAAGTTACAGTTCCAAACGGCTAGGCAGGAGTGCTGTTCGGGCGGATGATCGCAAGCGCCCGAGCGTCAAGCCGGGCAGGTTGAGGAGCCAAGCAGCAACCAAAAAAAGCGTCTATAAGGCCGCGAAGGCTTTTATAGACGCTTTTCTTCATTCTATTCTGGAAGGGTAGCTGTATGAACATAACCGCGTTGCATAAACAGACACTCCATGCGGCCAGCACACAAGGGGCTGGCCGCAGGCGCGAATGGCAAAGCCTGATGGGAGCTGCTTGCTCTCAACTCACCCAAGCTGTGCCATTCGCTTATCGCGGCGCGGACGGATTATTCCGTTGCCACGGACTGATCGGCTTGCATAGTCACTGGCGCGATGCGGACAAAGTTCGCATCGAGGTCGGCAAGCAAGCTGGAGATTTTCGCAGCTGCTTCGGACTGGCCGGAGCGTTCCAGCTCGTCGCGGTAAATGCCAAGCAGCTCGTTCAAGTCCGCACGGCCTTGATCGTCCAACGCTTCAATGTCGACCTTCGCGCCCTTCGCAATGCGGCGTTCAATCGCCGCTTTGTCCATGCCCATCTCCGGAACAAGGCGCTGGTAGATCACGCCGCCGGTCATGCCGGCACAGATCCATGGACCCGGGTCGCCGAGCACTACGGCACGGCCGTTCGTCATATATTCGAAGGCGAAGCCCTTCAGGTTCGCTCGCGAAGCGATGCCGCCCAATTCGTCCTGCAGCGGGGTTTCAATCTCGCCGCCGAAGACGACATCGGCTCCGGAGAACCGGATGCATGCGCGGGAGTCGGCATTCCCTTGAATCAGGAACAAGCCTTTCTGTGCGCCGTATCCAAAGGACTTGCCGACAGAGCCGTTAAGGAACGCTCGGTTCTTGCCAAGGTCTTTCAGAATGGCGACCTTGCCGCCGAATGCCATCTTGCCGACGCCATCCTCGGAACCGCCGCGGACGGTGATGTTAACGCCGCGTGCATTGAAGGCGCCCAGGCCGTTGCCCGGCACAGAACCTTCGTTCAGCTCCAGTTCGACGTTCGGAAGCGCGTCGTAGCTGCCGTCGAAGCGGTCGCGCACGCGATGGCTGGCGAAGCGAGTGCCGATGATCCGGTGCTTCGCATCGATGCGGGACCACTTGCGCTCAACCTTGCAGTCGAACGCGATAGCGGACGGGAAGTACTCCTGACCCTCCGCGCCTGCGGCGACTTCCATGATATCCGAAGTCGAGATGTTGGCTTCCATCGTCGGCACAACGAATTGAATCGGCGCCGGACGAAGCAGGTCGGTCAAGTCCATGCGGCCCAAACCGTTAATCTGCTTCAGCAGATCGGAGCGGCCGACAAGTTCTTGCGCGCTCTTGAAGCCGAGCTTTGCAACAATCTCGCGGATTTCGTCGCCCATGCCGTTGAAGATGCGCACGAGGCTGTCAACGGCTGTATCGTATACGCGCGGCACGAAACGGCGAAGGCCTTTTTCATCGGCTTCTTCCATGGAATCGATCTGCGTGGCAATCCCGACGTGACAGGTGTCCAGATGGCAGCCGCGGCATGTCGTACAGCCGATCGCCTGCATGGACAAGCTGCCGAATCCGCAGCGGTTCGCGCCAAGCATCATCATCTTCACAACGTCCGTGCCGGATTTCATGCCGCCATCGGACCAGATTTCCACTTTGTCGCGCAGGCCGGCCTCGATCAGGGCCACATGCGCGAGCTTCGTGCCGATCTCCGTCGGCAAGCCGACATGCTGCAGGGAATGCATGCGCGCAGCGCCGGTACCGCCGTCAAAGCCGGACAGGGTGATGATGTTGGCGCCAGCTTTGGCCACGCCGACGGCAATGGTGCCAATGCCCGGAACGACCGGAACCTTGACGATGATCTTCGCCTGGCGGCCGCTCGCTTCCTTCAGCTCGGAGATGATCTGCGCCAAGTCTTCAATCGAGTAGATGTCATGATTGTTCGATGGCGAAATCAGGTCGGAGCCGATGGTGGCGTTTCGCGCTTCCGCAATCTTCGCTGTCACCTTGGAGCCAGGCAGATGACCGCCCTCTCCCGGCTTCGCGCCTTGGCCGATCTTGATTTCAAGGAACGCTACGGCATTGGCCAGCTCGACGTTGACACCGAAGCGGCCGGATGCGACTTGAGCGCCGCGGGTGCGCTTGTACTTGCCGAGCATGTCCTTGATCTCGCCGCCTTCGCCGTTCATCGTTACCATGTTCAGCCGTTCGCCGGCTTCCGCATAAGCGCGGAAAGCAATTTCGTTCTGCGAACCGAAGGACATGGAGGAGATCAACATAGGCAGACTGTGATCGCCGATGCTGATATCTACCTGCGAAGGATCAAGCTCCTTGCGTCCTTCATTCTGTGTCTTCTCGAAGTCGAACGCAGCCAGGTGGCGGATCGAAATCGGATTCTTCGCTTCTTCCTCCAACAGCTTGTCGCGATAGTCGGAGTAGGGAGCCGAACCGTCGGCCGCTTCGTTCAGCGCCTTCCACATGCGCTGGAAGAAGTGGAAGTTGCGGGCTGCCTTGGCTTTCGAATTGTGGTTGTAATCCTCGTAGCGCTTCTCGGCATCCTCCTCCAAATCTGCGAAGGAGGTCCCGCCTTGCTCGCTGCCCAAGTAATTCACGATATCAAGCACTTCCGCCACTTCCGGATGGAAGCCGATGGAGGAGAAAAATCTTGTATATCCGCGAAGCTCATGCGTGCCGATGGTGGAGATGACTTTCTCCAGACCTTTTTGCAGGGCTTGCAGCACTTTCTGGGCCGCTTCGCTGCCTTCCTTCGCAGCCGCTGTGGCAAACAGCATGTAAGGCGATACGACATCGGCGCCCAAGCCGTAAGCTACCGCGATGTCATGCAGGTTGCGCACGCCGCCGGAACGAAGAACGATGCCTGCTTGTCTGCGCAAATTGTCGCCAAGCGCAATCTTCTCGCTCTTAAGAGCAATGTCAACCTTGGATACCGCAAGATGCGGATCGAGCCATAGACGATCCTCTGTATGCACGCCGGCATCGTCGAGGATAACCAGCGTGGCGCCTTCGCGAACGGCCTGAATTGCAAGGTCGGCCAGCTGGGCGAGCGCATCCTTCAGATTGACGCCGCGTTTCCGATACAGCGGCAGCACCGCGACTGCCTGCTCGCCTTGAGCGGCAAACTGGGCTACAAGCTGCTCGTAGGACAGCTGGCCAAGCGCTTCATAGCTGCCGATGCCGAGCTTGCCTTCGAGCACGAGCGGAGCGGCAAGCTCCAGTCTCAGGCGGGCGTCGACCTTGCCATAAATAGGCGGGCGAGGTCCGACAACGACGCGGGTGGAGAAGTGTTCCATCTCGCGATCCCGGTCGATGGCCGGATTGGTAACGACCGCAACGCTTTCTTTAATGAAGTCCGGGATGTTCTGGCGCTCCCAGTGAATTGCGGCCAATGGACCGTCATGTCCGAGCGAGCGGATCGGCTCGGCGCCGGTTTTCGCCATGCTCTCAATCATCTGCATGCCTTCGCGGTCCCAACCGAATGCGCTGTACATGGCATCAGTAGGCTCAAAATCCGCTTCCGCTGTCTGTGCGGCAGCGAGCGCCTTCTCCTCAATCGCGTGGTCCAGATGCTTGCGCATGCCCTCGAGCCCAAGGTCGCGGGCTGCGGCGCGCTCCAATACTTTCGCTTGCAATTCGGTATAAGGCACAACCTGAACATGCTCGCCCGGTGTCAGCACGACGCCGACTTTCTCGCCCGGTGCGATTGGCTTCGGTTCAGAGACCATCTCGCCAACTGTAATAACGCCTTGTTCTGAAGAGAAGTAAAGCGATGTTTCGCTTTCCACGATCCAGAGCGGACGCAAGCCGAGCGCGTCTACACTGAATACACATTCATTCCCGTAACGGGATACGATGGCTGCGGGTCCTTGCGCATAATGTCCCCACATTTGGCGATAATAGACATATAAGTCCTGAAGTTCCGGGCGGTAGGCCTTCATCTCATTAATAATCGGAGGGAAGACCACTTCCATCGCTTCAAACAGCGAAAGCCCAAAACGATGAATAAACGTTTCAATCGTCCGGTTCATGTCTTGCGAGTCACTGCCGCCGTCTACGAGCGGAACGCCGACCATCTCGGCCTCGTAGCGCATTTTCTTGATCGTATTGATTTCCCCGTTGTGGCCGAGCAGCGAGAACGGCTGCACACGGAAGAAGTTGGACAGCGTATTCGTAGAATAACGGTTGTGGCCGATTGTGACTTGTGCGGCGAACAAGGCATCCTGTGTATCCAGGAAATACTTGGGGAGGATGCTGGCCGAGCCCATGACTTTGTAGGCAGCGGTAACGGTGCTCATGGAAGCGACATGCACCACGTACTTCGATTCGATGGCTACATGCAGCTCGAACAGGTGATCATTCGCGTTCACCTCGCCCTTTTCGACCAAACCGGCAATCTGCCAAAAAACAGGCTCATCATTGCGTGCATTCAGGCCCAGCACCGAGTTGTCCACCGCATTTTCCTGCTCAAGAACGATGGAGATGCCTGCATGCTGCAGCATCTCGCGGATGCCTGCCTGCATCTCGGCAACGCTCTGGTCCAGCTTGCGAGGAAGGAAGATGTGGCCGACGAAGAAGCGCTCGTCATAGGCGAGCTTGCCGTCCAACTGCTTATCGTGCAGACGCTTCTCCCAAAGCGCGCGCGGAATATCTGTCAGAATCCCGCAGCCGTCGCCTTCGCCGTCAATAAACCCGGAGCGATGCTCCATCTTTACCAGGGCATCGATTGTTTTTTGCACATTATCCCGCGAGGGATGTCCGTTCTTTTCCACAATACAAATGACGCCGCAGCTATCGTGCTCTTCCTGCGTCAAGTTCTGGAATTTGCCTTCGTTCAGCATTGCTTCTCTCATGTTGAGGGTCAGAAAAACTGACCTCCACCTCCTTTACATCGTTACACTTCGCGCCGATCCTACCGAAACAGAAATCCTGCATAATTATACATTATGGCGAACAGGAAAAACTTCCGCCAGCGATCGCTATGAAAAAACAGAGTGAGTATAGAATACCACGAAAATAAAAAGCTTACAATATCCGATTCGCGATCGGAGCATTGTAAGCGCTAACCCTGACACCGGGTGTCAGATTGGATAATTATAGCTTTGTATGCATATTAAAAATATTTTTCACGGCGATAAGCGTTTCTTCTATATCCGCTTCACGGTGTGCCAAGGTCAAAAACCAAGCTTCATATTTGGAGGGGGCCAGACAGATTCCTTGCTTCAGCATGCCGCGGAAAAAGGCAGCGAATTGCTCGCTGTCCGTATCCTGCGCCTCCTCATAGTTCGTTACCGGGTGGTCGCAGAAGTGGGTGGAGAACGCGCCGCCGATCCGGTTGACTGTCATTGGAATGCCGGCAGCGGCGGCCAGGTCGGAAATGCCGTCGCTCAGCTTTATTGCGAGCCGCTCCATCCCTTCGTAGACGCCGGGTTTGGCCAGCTCGTCCAGGCAGGCAAGCCCGCACAGCATGGATGCCGGGTTGCCGGCCATGGTGCCCGCTTGATAGGCGGGACCGAGCGGCGCCACCTGCTCCATGATTTCGTCGCGACCGCCGTAGGCGCCGATCGGCAGCCCGCCGCCGATAATCTTGCCGAGCGCGGTCAAGTCGGGCTCGATAGCGGCATGGTCCTCGAACAGCGAGTAGTTCTGCGCGCCGCCGTAATGGAAGCGGAAGCCGGTGATGACTTCATCGTAAATGACGAGTGAGCCGTTGTCGCGCGTCATGCGGCACAGCTGTTCGAGATAGCCGGGCTTGGGGGCGACCATGCCGAAATTGCCGACGATCGGCTCGATCATGACAGCCGCCACATCGTCGCCCCACCGCTCCAGTGCTGCTTGCAATGCTTCGCTGTCATTGTAAGGAACCGTAATCACCTCGTGTGCGAGACTGACGGGGATGCCGGCGCTGTCGGGAATGCCCAAGGTAGAAGGGCCGGATCCGGCGGCGACGAGTACGAGGTCGGAATGGCCGTGGTAGCACCCTGCGAATTTGATGATCTTGGCGCGGCCGGTATACGCGCGCGCAACGCGGATCGTTGTCATGACGGCCTCGGTACCGGAATTGACGAAGCGAACCTTGTCGAGGGAGGGAATGGCGGCCTTCAGCTTGCGGGCGAAGGCGATCTCCCATTCCGTCGGCGTGCCGAACAAGGTGCCGCTGGCAGCGGCAGTTGCGAGCGCCTCGGCAATGGCGGGATGGGCATGGCCGAGAATGATCGGTCCATACGCCGCCAAGTAATCAATGTAGCGGTTCCCGTCCTCATCCCAGAAATAAGCGCCTTGTCCGCGCTTCATGAACACAGGCGCGCCGCCGCCCACCGCCTTGAAGGAGCGGGACGGGCTGTTCACGCCTCCCACAATGTGCTTCAGTGCCTCCTCATAAAGTTGCTCCGACTTGCTTCGTGATGGTTGATTAGCAGTCATAGTCATGCGCCCTCCTGTTATGTTATATGGGAAATTCCGTCCTGCCGCCGCACACATAAAGCCATCGTCATGCAAGCTGCAGGGGCATATCTGGTCCAAAAACAAACATGAACCGCATCGTCCGCAGCCTGGTTGAACCAAGCGGCGGCAGGATAGCGGTTCACGCGCCGAACAGATTATTCGTTAGTGCCAGCGGCCTGCCCCGTGCGGGGCTCCGCCGTTTCGCTCAAGTCGGTGTCCGCGGCCTCAGGCTCCTGGACTTTATTGGCTTCAGCAAATTTCTCTTGCACATATTGCTTGACGGCAGAAGGATTCGATGTAACGACATCGGCTCCGCCGATCTTTTCCTCTCTCAGCAGCTCAAGCGGCGGCAGCTGGGCGGTAATGATCTCGCTTGTATTCGTGCTCTTGCCCAAATCGCCTAAACTCCACATGTCCCGCAAGGACAGATTGGTTTCAATGTACGGCTCGATTGCCTTCAGTGTATTAGGCAGCTTCAGGATGGAGGAGAAGGACTGCATTTTCTTCGCAACAGCGGTCATGAACTTGCGCTGTCTTTCTGTTCGGGCATAATCCGACAATGCATCGTAGCGGAAGCGAACATACTGCAGGGCGGTATGGCCGTCCATGTGCTGCTGGCCTTTCTTCAGATTAATATCGTATTCCGGGCCATCAGCGCGCGAGCTGTAGTACATGTCCTTTTCCACATAAAAATCAATGCCGCCGATGGCGTCGATCAGCTTAACGAATCCCTGGAAATCAACATAGATGTAATATTGGACAGGAATGTCGAGCCATTCGCTGACTGTGCGCATAGCCAATTCCGGCCCGCCGTATGCCAGCGCCGCGTTGATGCGATCCATGCCGCGATCGGGAATGGACACATAGCTGTCGCGCAAAATCGAGAACAAGTGCGCCTTCTTCGTAACGGGGTCCAGCGAAGCGATCATCAGCGTATCGGATCGGGGCGTTTCGCCTTCTGCCAATCCCCGGTCATCGCCGCCCAGCAGCAGGACATTGACACGCTCTGTGCCGCTCCACTTGGGCGGCTGATTTTCATCGGACGCATCCTGCTCCTCATGAAACTGTTTGAAGGGCGAGTCCTCTCTGTCGGCCTGTATGTTATTGCCGAAAGATAGGATTGAATATACGTAGTAGCCGACCCAGAGCACAAGTGCGAGCGCTAGTACGGAGCCTGCCCAGATTAGTCGTTTTTTCGTTATGAAGGTGTTCATTCGTTCTCTTTTCCTTTCAGGTAGCATCGTGTATGATTAGGTTTAGTTTAGCGAAAAAGAGCGTCGACAGCAAATGTGTTTGTCGAAAAAAAAATAACAAGCAAGGAAGGCTTTGGAGGAATGAGAGAACATGCTGGCCATTGACGTAAAAGAACTGCGGAAGGAATTCCGGGTTCAGAAGAACAGAGAAGGCCTGGGCGGTGCCTTGCGCGACTTGTTCAAGCGGGAATACAACACTGTACAGGCGGTCAAAGATATCTCGTTCCAGATTCCGCAGGGAGAGATTTGCGGCTATATCGGCGAGAACGGGGCGGGCAAATCGACCACGATCAAGATGCTGACCGGCATCCTTGTGCCGACATCCGGGCACCTGCTCGTGAACGGGATGGTCCCCTATAAGGAAAGGGAGAAATTTGTGCGCGGCATCGGCGTCGTCTTCGGACAGCGCAGCCAGCTATGGTGGGATATCGGCGTCATTGAATCGTTCCATCTGCTGCGCAAGGTATACCGCGTGCCCATGGAGGAATTCAAACCGCGATTCGACGAGCTTGTCGAAAGATTGCAGCTTTCGGAGCTGCTGAACCGGCCGGTGCGCAAGCTGAGTCTCGGGCAGCGCATGAGATGCGAGCTGGCGGCTTCCCTGCTGCACAATCCGTCGATTGTCTTCCTGGACGAACCGACGATTGGCCTGGACATTGTCGTGAAGTCGGAAATTCGCGAATTTCTGAAGGAGATGAATCAGAAGTACGAGACGACGATCCTGCTGACCACACATGACCTGCAGGACATTGAAGCGCTGTGCTCGCGCGTCATTATGCTGGATGACGGCAATATCATTTATGACGGCGGCCTGGATGAGCTGAAGAACCGTTGGGGCAAAGGCAAGGAGGCGCTGTTCCAGTTCGCGGAGACTGTCACGATTGGACAGCTGGAGCAGCTGACTTCGGGGCTGCCGGTGCGCTGGAAGCTGGAGAACGAACTGACTGCACGCGTGTTCGTGCCGCAGGACCGGGCGAATATCTCGGAGGTGCTGGCCCGTCTGGTCTCTGGCGGCGGCTTGAACATTCTCGATATTAAGCTGTTTGAGACCGGGACCGATGAAATCGTGCGTGAGATTTATCAATCCGGCTCGGCGGAGCATAAGGGAGACGACGTTTCGAACGGAGCGCAGAGGCTTGCGGCTCGGTCGGACACGACGGCACGCGCCAAGCAGGAGGCAGAACAGGCAGCAGAGAAAGAAGGCGTGTCGGCAGATGCTTAATGCGTATTTGGACATCATCCGCATCCGCTTTCTCATGATGCTGGCTTACCGGGTGAATTATTACAGCGGCATTATTATTTATGCTATTAATATTGGCGCGTATTATTTCCTGTGGAAGGCGATCTACGGAAGCAGCGAGACGCTGGGCGGCTTCACCGTGTTGCAGATGACGACGTATGTAGCGGTCTCCTGGATGGCCCGCGCCTTCTACTTCAACAATTTGGACCGGGAAATTGCGAACGAGATCAAGGACGGCAGCGTGGCGGTGCAGATGATCCGGCCGTACAATTACTTGCTGGTGAAGATCATGCAGGGGCTCGGCGAGGGAATCTTCCGCCTCGTGCTGTTCAGCGCGCCTGGCATGGTGATCGTATCGCTGTTGTTCGATATTACTTGGCCGACCGATTGGCATATTTGGCTAATCTTTTTCGTCATGATTTTCTTTAGCTTCTTAATCAATTCGCAGATTAATATTCTGACAGGGCTGTTCGCCTTCTTCGTGGAAAATAACGAAGGCTTGATGCGCATGAAGCGGGTGGCGGTCGACTTGCTGTCCGGCTTGATTATCCCGCTCAGCTTCTTCCCCGGTTGGGCGATGTCCGTGCTGGAGTGGCTGCCCTTCCAGGCGATCACGTACCTGCCTGCTTCCGTATTCACGGGAAGGGTAACCGGTGCTGCGGTCGGGGATGCGCTGCTGGTGCAGGTCATCTGGTTCGTCGTCCTGATCGTGCCGATTATGGTCATTTGGCGTGCAGCGCGCAAGCGGCTGTTCGTGCAGGGAGGGTGAAGCCGATGATGAATACAGCTATTATACTGGAGTATCTCAAGACTTATCTGAAAACAAGGCTGACTTATCGCGCGGACTTCGCCATCGAAATTGTCACAGACCTGATGTTCCAGACGATGAATCTGTTGTTCATCCTTGTGGTCTTCAGCCATACGGATCTGCTGGGCGGCTGGACGCGGGATGAAATGATCTTTATTTACGGCTACTTCATGATCCCGAGCGGCTTGTTCGGCTGCTTCTTCAATCTGTGGAACTTCACGGAGCGCTACATTGTGAAGGGAGAGATGGACCGGGTCTTGACGCGGCCGGTGTACAATCTCGTGCAGCTCATCATGGAAAATCTGGATCCGTCCAGCCTGTTTGGCGCGCTGACCGGCGCGCTCGTGATGAGTTACGCCTGGTGGCAGCTGGGGCTTGGCTTTGAGTGGTGGTACCCGTTCGTGCTGGTGATCCTGATTATCGGCTCGCTGATGATTTATGCGGGCATCTATATTGCGCTGACGGCGATTTCGTTCTTCTCGGATGCGCCTACGGGCATTCAGCCGATGATGTACAACATTCAGAACTACGGCCGCTATCCGGTCAACATTTACAACAAAGCGATTCGCTTCGTGCTGACCTGGGTGCTGCCATTCGCCTTCGTCGGCGTCTACCCGGCGGCGTTCTTCCTCGAGAAGGACATCACTCGCGCATTCGCCATGCTGACACCAGTAGTCGGCCTCGTCTTCCTGACGGGCGGCCTGCTGTTCTGGAACTACGGCGTGCGGAAGTATCGGGGAGCGGGGTCGTAGGCGGGATTGCATAAAGCGAAGAACGTTGTCTCGTAAGGGAGACAAATACAACAATGGGCGCCATTCGCGCCTTGGGGCAAGTGCAGGGAAGGGCTCTGCCGGGACAAGTGTCCCGTAGCAGAGCCTCATAGTTGAGTAATGTTACGGGTTCCTCTGTTGCTTTACTCTGCTAATGACCTCCTTTAACTCATCTACTGAGTTAAACATAAATTCACTGGAAAATTCTTTCTCATTTTGACGTGCTACTTTGCCTCCATTGTGGACTTTGTATTTGCCTTGGTATAAGCCAATCGGATAGTAAGAGTTCTTAATTGTCCCACCTTCAATCGGATTTAAGAAAAGTATATATTCTTCCCCTGACTGCATCACTTTGTTGCCCTCCATAATATAATTGACATATTGCTTCTGCTTTCCTCTTTTTGGATCACCATTAATGAGAGGTTGATATATTCCTCCAACTTCAACTACAGGAATTGTATCATTCTCTTTTAGTGCTCCCTTCAAAACAGATTTGATTTTTACATTTGATACTGTAAAAGGTAAATCATTGTCAACAAACGTCTCCTGTTTAGTTGAGACTTTAACTTCTACGATTTCCGTTGCACCCATTGCCAACTCACCAAAAGACTCATAGATGTTAAATGATGCTGAACCGTGAGCAGTAGGTATGTTATCAATTCCTTGAAATTGAGCACACCCAGCAGTTAATAATAGAATTATAGATGAAAAGAGAAAAGTATTGATCTTTTGGCGGATCAAGTCCAAATTTATGT